>NZ_JBQEDL010000008.1:20292-132507 GCF_052106715.1 Gordonia sp. (in: high G+C Gram-positive bacteria) | reverse complement strand
ACCGCGGCGATCGTCGACCTGTTCCCGACCGAGCGGCGTGCGGGCGCAGGCGCGTTGGCTGTCGCCGTCAACTCGGGCGGCCTCGGGATCGGCAACGTGATGGGCGGTGTGATCGCAGACGTCAGTTCGTCGCCGCTCGTCGTACCGTTCGCAGCGCACCTCGTGCTGGCCGGGCTCGCACTCCTCGGCGTGCAGAGGTACGGACAGGCTCCCGGTCCGCGGCGCGGATGGCGGCCACGGGTCCAGCGCCTGCGAGTGCCCGCCGAGATCCGCGGGGCGTTCGCTCGCGGGGCCCTCGCCGCGGGTGCGGGCTTCGCCTCTAGCGGTGTCCTCACCGCGGTGACGGGTCTCTTTCTCGCGAACGACCTCGATCTGCACGCACACTGGCTGACGGGCTTCGTCGTGTTCGTGGTGTTCGCATCGGTCGCGTCCGGGCAACTGCTGGCCCGACGGATCGCCCAGCGGGCGGCCCTGCCTGCGGCCTGCCTCGGAATGGTCGTCGCATCCGGGTTCCTGGCGTGGGCGCTGGCCGGGCCTGCCCTCGCGCCGTTGATCGTGTCGGCCGTCTGTGTGGGTGTGTCCTGCGGTGTGTCCATGAACGTCGCGTTGGCGACGACGGTGGAACTGGTTCCGATGGCGTTCCGGGGCGGCGTCTCGTCGGCGTTCTTCACAGTGATCTATGTGATGCTGGCGTTCCCTGCGATCGGCGTCGGCGTCCTCGCGAACTCGCTCGGACTACGCGATGCGGGACTGATCTTCGCTGGACTCGTCGCGGCCCTCGCCGCAGGCGTCGGGATCGCCGACTATTTCCACATCGAACGCCAGACACTGAGCGGGTCACGTCGCGACGAACCGACCGAGCCGCGTCTCCAACGGGCCCTGCAGCGTCGACAGCACCAGACAGATCACCCAGTAGTAGACGGCGGCGGTCACATACAGCGCCAGGAACTCGAAGGTCGGCGCCGCGGCGATCTGAGCGACCCGCAGTAGCTCGGTCACCAGGATCGTCGAGGCGAGCGATGTGTCCTTGACCAATGAGATCAACGTGTTCGACAAGCCGGGCACCGCGATGCGGGCGGCCTGCGGCAACACAATCGACCGCATCGTCGTCCGGTAGTTCATCCCGATGGTGAGGGCGGCCTCGGTCTGGCCTTTTGGAACCGACATGATCGCGCCGCGGATGACCTCGGCCGCGTAACCGCCGACGTTCAGCGAGAATGCGACGACGGCAGCCGGGAACGGCGGCACCTTGAGCCCTAGCTCGGGCAGTGCATAGAAGATGATGAACAACTGCACCAGCAGCGGCGTTCCGCGGACCACTGAGATGTAGGCCCGAGCGGCCCACGCCGCCAGTCGTTTGTCGCTGATGCGGGCCAATGCCACGACGACGGCGATCGCCAGACCGACTGCGAAGCTGATCGCAGCGAGCGGGATCGTCGTCGTGACGGTCGCCTTCGCCATCGGCCACAGATTGTCGCTCACGAGTTGCCATGTCGACCGAGGCTGCGCCGGGGTCGCACTCGCACCGCTGGCGTCGGCCTCGAGATACTTCTTCGAGATCTCGGTCAACGTCCCGTCGGCGCGCAACTCGTCGATCGCGCCGTCGAGATCGTCGACGAGCGGGTCGTCCTTGCGCAACGCGAACGCCTGTTCGCTCTTGCTCCCGGTGTTCCCGGCGATCTTGACGGACTCGTCGCCGGTCTCGGCGAGATAGGCGTACACCGCGATGCTGTCGTTGACTGTTGCGTCGACGCGGCCTTGCTTCAGCAGGGTGATCGCCTGGGTGAAGCCTTCGACGGTCTGGACTCGGGCGCCGGCCTCGCGGGCGACGTCGGTCCAGTTGGCGGTAGCCGTTTGTGCGGTGGTTCGGCCAGCGAGATCGTCGAGGGACGTGATCGTGTCGTCGTCAGCCCGCGTGACGATCACGCCTTCGCCGACCGCGTACGGGCTCGACATCGAATACTCGGCTTCTCGCTCCGGTGTGGCGGTGACCTGGTTCGCGACCACGTCGAACCGGCCCGCGCCGAGTGCGGCGAAGATCGAGTCCCACGGCGCCTCGACGAACTCGGCGCGCTTGCCGAGTTTGTCGGCGACGGCGTTCGCCACGTCGACGTCGTAGCCGACGAGTTCGCCGGTGCTCTGATCGTGGTAGCTGAACGGACTGTAGGTCCCTTCGGTGCCGAACCTGATCACATCCGAATCCGTTGACCCGCCAGCGCACGCCGACGTCAGCGCGAGGACGGCGAAGAGTACGGCCAGAAGCGGCGTGATGGCGCGCATGCGGGACGTCATAGAGCAAGTAAACACTGCTGTCGGTGTCCGAACGGGGGCGTGCGACACGGACAATTCATCGATTGTGCTCGGCTGGCGACTCGGTCGTCGTCATCCTCTGCCCGGCCCCAAAGGCTGTCCGTCCGTGCCTCGTCCTGCTCGTACTCCGTGGTGCACGAGCGTGGGACACTGGAGTCATGTCCCGTCCAGCCCCACAACGTCTCAAGACTGCGACCGTGATCACCGTGTCGGATCGGTGTTCGGCAGGTGCCGCGGTTGACCGATCCGGTCCGCTGGTCGTCGAGCAGTTGGCGGGTGCGGGTTGGGATGCGGATGTGACGGTGGTGCCCGACGAGGTCACCGACATCGCGGGAGCGATCCGTGCCGCCGTCGACGCGGGCTCTCGCCTGGTGGTGACGACCGGGGGCACCGGCATCGCAGCCCGCGATGTGACACCCGAGGCCACCTCGCCGCTCTTGGATCGTGAACTGCCGGGGATCGCAGACGCGGTGCGAGCAGTCGGTGCGGCGAGTCTCCCCCAGGCCATGCTTTCGCGGGGGGTCGCAGGCGTCGCGGGACGATCTCTGGTGGTGAACCTGGCAGGCTCGACGGGTGCGGTCCGTGACGGCGTACCGGTGATCCTGCAGATCGCCGATCACGTCGTGTCTCAGCTGGACGGAGGTGACCACGAATGATCGTGTCCGCGTCGTTGAACGACGAGCCGCTGGACGTTGGCGCACACCTGGATGCTGTCGCCTCCCCGAGCGTCGGGGCCACCGCACTGTTCGTGGGAACTGTCCGCGACAACGACCCCGATGCCGCAGGCGCCGTCGTCCTGCTCGAGTACAGTGCACACCCCGATGCGGACGGGATCCTGGCGCGGATCGCCGAATCGGTCGACACGCCGGACGTCCGGATCGCGGTGAGTCATCGCGTCGGCGACCTGGACGTCGGCGGTGTGGCGATCGTCTGCGCGGTGTCGTCGGTGCACCGGGCCCAGGCGTACGAGGTGAACCGGGAGCTGGTCGAGCGCGTCAAAGCGGAATTGCCCGTGTGGAAGAAGCAGGTCGAGTCCGACGGCACGTCGGCGTGGGTCGGGTTGGGAGGGCTGACATGAGTGAACGGCTCGTAGACCGATTCGGTCGTGTGCATCGTGACCTGCGGATCTCCTTGACCGACAAATGCAATCTGAGGTGCACGTACTGCATGCCCGCCGAGGGCGTGCCGTGGATCGCGAAGCAGAATCTGTTGACCACCGATGAGATCGAGCGGGTGGGCCGCGTGCTCGCGGGATTGGGTATCAACGAGGTGCGGCTGACCGGCGGCGAGCCGCTGCTGCGTCCGGACGCGGTGAGCGTGGTGCGACGCCTCGCGGCCCTACGGACGGGCGAGGGCCGGATGCGGGTGTCGATGACGACGAACGCGCTCGGGCTGGCCGCGGTGACGGACAACCTCGTCGAGGCCGGTCTGGAACGCGTCAACATCAGCATCGACACGCTGAACCCCGAGCGATTTCACGCGTTGACCCGACGCGATCGCCTCGACGACGTACTCGAAGGGATCCGTGCAGTGCAGCGGTCCGATCTGCGCCCGCTGAAACTGAACACGGTCGCGATGCGCGGCGTCAACGACGACGAGTTCGTCGACCTGGTGAGATTCGCGCGCGAGCACGATGCGCAGTTGCGGTTCATCGAGCAGATGCCGTTGGATGCCGGACACACCTGGTCGCGGGTAGAGATGGTCGACGGCCAGGAGATCCTGGACCGGCTGTCCGAGGAGTTCACCCTCGAGCCGGTCGGGGAGCGCGGCTCCGATCCCGCGGAAGTGTTCCGAGTCGACGGCGGCTCGACGACCGTCGGGGTGATCGCTTCCGTGACGGCCCCGTTCTGCGGGTCGTGCGACCGCGTCCGGATCACCGCAGACGGACAACTGCGCAACTGCCTGTTCGCGCACGACGAGTCCGACCTCCTCGGGCTGTTGCGGTCGGGCGGCTCGGACGCCGATCTCGCCGCGATGGTCCGGCGGTCCATCGGCGAGAAGCGGGCGGCGCACGGAATCGACGGACCTGACTTCCTGCAGCCCGATCGTCCGATGTCGGCCATCGGGGGATGAGTCCGCTCAGCCCCCGGCGAACGGGGGGAGGACGTCGACGGTCGCGGAGTCGGCGGCGACGACATCGTCGTCGGCGCGGGCACCGTCGACCATCAGTGAGCAGCGGCCCAGCACGGCGGCGAACTCGGGCCCGTGCTCGTCGGCGAGCGCAGTGCGGAGTGCTGTCAGGGGCAGTGGACCGGCGACGTCCTGGTCGCGGCGCCCGGCGGCGTCGGCCGCACCGGCGAAGTAGCGAATCTTCATTCGGCGCGCTCCTGGACCAGACGAGTGACGACGGTGTGCGCCTCGTCGACGGACATTCCGTCGGCCACGGCGAGACCCACCAGGTAGGTCGTGATCGGCCCGGCGGGACGGGCGACGTTGTGCGCGACATCGCGCGTCAAGTCGAGGAGTGTGCGCAGTGGCACGTCGACGTCGGTGAGCCCCAGCGCAGGCGTGAGGTCGGCGATCCAACTGTCCAGATTCGGTAGAGCTCTCTCGGTCATCTGTGACTGTCCTTCGAGCGGTGCGGATGGGTGTGCGAGGCGGGAGTCGGGAGTACCGCGACGTAGTCGGGAGCAGTCATCGCACCCAGTCTCCACTCTTGCCTCCGGTCTTACGGATGAGTTTGATCTGCTCAATGGTTACGGACTTGTCCAGGCCTTTCACCATGTCGACAACCGACAGTCCGGCGACCGACACCGCGGTGAGCGCTTCCATCTCCACGCCCGTCCGGTCGGCGGTCCGGACGGTGGCCTCGATCGTGACGCCGTCGTCGGTGATATCGAGCTCGACGACCGCGCCGTGCACGCCGATGACGTGGGCCAAGGGAAGAAGTTCTGGGGTGCGTTTGGCGGCGGCGATGCCGGCGATACGTGCGACGGCGAGGACGTCGCCTTTGGGCGCGGTCCCGTCACGCAGCGCCGCGACGATCTCCGCGCCGCACCGCACGAAACCGGTCGCCGTAGCGGTGCGCACCGTCGGCGTCTTCTCGGTGACGTCGACCATGCGAGCCGCGCCCCTGCTGTCGAGGTGGGTGAACGGCTGATCTGCACTCACGAGAGCACCATGACCTCGACGGCGTCGCCTTCGTTCACCTGATCGGTCTCGGCGGGTACGACGGCGAGCGCGTGTGCGAGCGCGAGTGAGGTCACCAGGTGCGAACCGCTGCCGCCGGCCGTCGCCGGGCGGATCGTGTCGCCATCGAGCACGGCCGGTAGGAACTGTGTGCGCCCGGCGGGGCAGCGCCATCCGGTCGCCGCGGTCCGGGTCACGCGCGGCCGGTCGATGTCGCTCCGGCCGGCCATCGCGAGCAGCGCGGGCCGGACGAACGCTTCGAACGTCGCAGCGACGCTGACCGGGTTGCCGGGCAGTCCGAACACGAGTCGCCCGGACGCGTCGGTCCCGAACCCCTGTGGCTTGCCCGGCTGCATCGCGACCGGTCCGAACGTGACGGTTCCGGTGCCGTCGAGGACGGCTTTGACGACGTCGAAGGCGCCGACGCTGGCGCCGCCGGACAGGATGACCGCGTCGGCGTCGACGTCGTCGAGAAGTGCCCTGAGCGCGGTCTCGTCGTCGGTGACAGTCACGACCCTCACCACGTCGGCTCCAGCGGCGCGGACCGCTGCGGCGAGAAGGACCGAGTTCGATTCGGGGATCTGTCCGCGTGCGGGTTCGCCTGCGGGATCGATGAGTTCTGATCCGGTCGAGATCACGGCGACTCGTGGTGCGCGGTGCACCGGCACCATGGTGTGACCGGCAGAGGCGATCGAGGACAACTGCCATGGTCCGAGGTTCTGACCCGCTGCGACCGCGACGACACCCGCGGCCGAGTCCTCGCCTGCGCGACGAACATGGGCGCCGACACGCGGCGCTCGTGTGATCGTGATCGTGGCGGGAACCTCGGCGGTGATCACGGTGCCGAGATCTGTGTGCTCGAGCGGAACGACGGCGTCGGCGTCGGACGGGACCGGTGCGCCCGTCATGATGCGGGCGGCTTCGCCGACGCCGATCGCCGGATCGGCTCCGGACCCGGCGGGAACGTCGGCGACGACGCGTAGAACTGCGCCCTCCCCGGCGTCGGCGGCGCGCACCGCATATCCGTCCATACCCGAATTGTCGAACAGCGGGGTGGGCCAACGCGACGCGACGTCGGCTGCGAGGACGAGTCCCGCGGCGTCGGCGAGGCACACGGTCACAACCGGAGTGGGCGTCGTCTCCGCGAGTACGCGGTCGCGGTGTTCGGCGACGGTGATCACAAAGTGTTCCTTTCCGCCCAGGCGGCGTAGCCGCCGAGCAGGACGCGAATATCTGTGTCGGGATGATGTGCAGCGAGAGCCTGCGCTGCGGCGCGAGAGCGCGGGCCGCGTTGGCAGTAGACGACGGTGACGTCTCCGACCGGAACTGAGCCGGCGTCGGCAAGCATGTCGTCGAGTGGCACATGCCGAGCGCCGGGCAGTGCCCCTTTGGCGACTTCGTCGAGATTCCGAACGTCGAGCAGTGTTGCACGCGTGATCGTCTCGGAGTCGTCGACGTGAACGCGTCCGATCTGTGCGGCCGTCGCGACCGGGCCGATCGGCACCTCGTCGACTCGGGAGCCGAGAGCGTCGAGGACCAGCATCCGGTTCAGAAGTGGGTCGCCGACACCGCAGATCAGCTTGACGGCCTCGGTGACGAGGATGCCGCCGAGTTGACCGCACAGTGCGCCGAGCACGCCGGCCTCCGCGCAGTTCGGCACCTCGCCGGCAGGCGGCGGAGCGGGGAACACGTCGCGCAGGGTAATCGGGGCGCCCGCCGGTGGCGCGGACCAGAATACCGTGGCTTGGGCATCGAATCGAAGGACGGACCCCCATACGAGAGGGCGGCCGAGGGACGCACACGCATCGGCGACGGCGTAGCGGGTGTCGAAGCTGTCACTGCCGTCGATAACCAGGTCGTACGGTGCGAACAGGTCGGCAGCGTTGTCGTTCGTCAGGCGTAGACGATGCTCGATCACCTCCGTCCGCGGAGAAAGGTCGCGGACGCGTTCGGCGGCGACGGCGGCCTTCGGTCGGCCGACGTCGTCGGCGCCGAAGACGATCTGACGTTGAAGGTTGGACGTGTCGACGACGTCGTCGCCGACGCCGCCGATCACACCGCCGCCTGCGGCGGCCAGATAGCGCAGGACGGGGGAGCCGAGGCCGCCCGCGCCGATCACACAGACTCTCGCGTTCGCCAGCCGTCGTTGGCCCGCGTCGCCGATCTCTGGGAGACGGATCTGTCGCGACGCCCGCAGTCGTTCGTCGGCGCGGATCGACGGCGCGGGTTCCACCAGTGGAGAGATGGGCATGTGTCCAGGCTATCCCGGTCTCGGAGAAAGACCGGCCGGACGATTCGCACCGCGCTGATTCCGATGGTGGCGCCATGCTCGGAACTGTCGGCGGCGGGACGCGTGTCGAAGAAGTCCGTTACAACCGCGTTCCGCATATGCGGTGATAATCTCCTCATCGTGACTGAATTGCGGATCGGCCGTGCTGCACGGCTTCTGGGAGTCAGTGACGACACACTTCGCCGCTGGATCGATGCGGGCAGACTCGATTCACACCCCGACGCGGCTGGGCGCGCTGTCGTGGACGGTGCCGCTCTCGCTCGCTTCCTGTCCGACTCGGCACCCGAGCACGACGACCCCGTCGATCGCGCGTCGAGCGCACGTAACCGATTCGTCGGCATCGTGACGGGTGTCGTGAGCGACACGGTCATGTCGCAGGTCGAGATGCAATGCGGACCACACCGTGTCGTCTCACTGATGTCGACGGAGGCGGTACGCGAGCTCGGGCTCGAAGTGGGATCGCTCGCCACCGCGAGCGTCAAAGCGACGACGGTGATCCTGGAGACACCGTCCGATACGGAAGACTGAGATGACCAGAACTGAAATGACGCGAACTCAGCCGAGGGGAGTCGGTGCTGCGGGTCGTATGCGGGACTCGGCCCGGCTGTTCGCCGCGCTCATGGCTGTGGTTGCGCTCGTGCTCACAGCGTGCGGCGGCTCGAACGACGACGATTCGTCCGGTGAGATCACGATCTTCGCTGCCGCGTCCCTACAGGGGTCGTTCGACGATCTCGCCAAGGCATTCACCGATGCCGAGCCCGACTACCGAGTTGCGCCGATCGTGTACGACGGATCGCAGGCCCTCGCCAAGCAGATCGTCGAAGGCGCCGACGTCGACGTCATAGCGTTCGCGAACGAGTCGAGTCTCGAGCCGGTCACCGAGGCCGGATTGAGCGGCAAAGGCGACATCTTCGCGACCAACACTCTTCAGATCGCGGTCGCGCCGGGCAACCCGAAGAACATCAAGACCCTCGCCGATCTCGCGAAGCCGGATACCACGACGGTGCTGTGCGCTCCGGAGGTCCCCTGCGGATCGGCGTCGCAGAAGTTGTTGAAGACGGCTGGTGCGAACGTCGATCCGGTCAGTCAGGAGACCAACGTGACGAGTGTCGTCACGCGCGTCGCGAACGGCGAGGCCGATGCGGGTCTGGTGTACGCGACCGACGTCGCGGCCTCCGACGGCAAACTCGAGGGCGTCACCCCGCCGAACGCCGAGGACGCGGTCAACCGGTATCCGATCGCTGTCCCCGATGACGCGCCTTCGCCTGAGGCAGGGAAGGCGTTCCGGGACTTCGTGCTCTCGGAAGCCGGCCAGAAGATCCTTCGACAGTACGGATTCGGTCCTGCGTGAGGCTGCCCCGGCTGCTATACGTCCCCGCGGTCCTCGGCTTCGCGCTCCTGCTGTTGCCGATCGTCGGGCTGGTCTCCCGCGTCCGGTGGGAGACCATCGGCGAGGATCTGTTCTCGTCGGCCTCGATGACCGCACTCGGGCTGTCAATGTCGACGGCAGCGTGTGCGACGCTCGTGTGCGTCGTCGTCGGACTGCCGATGGCGCTGCTTGTCGGACGGGTCGGTCGTCGTAGCGCGGCGGTGATGCGCACGATGGTGCTGATCCCACTCGTCCTCCCGCCGATGGTCGGTGGCCTGGCTCTGTTGTCGTTGCTCGGACGGTCGGGGTTGATCGGCAGGCCGATCTTCGCCTGGAGCGGATACAGCCTGCCCTACACGACGGTCGCAGTCGTCGTCGCACAAGCTTTCGTCGCGCTGCCGTTCTTCGTCATCACCGTCGAGGGCGCATTACGGACGTCGGGTGTCTCGCATGAGGAGATTGCGTCGACGCTGGGCGCCGGGCGATGGCGGGTTCTGACCCGCGTCACACTGCCGCTGGTGATGCCCGGACTCGTGGCGGGCACGGTCCTCGCCTTCGCGCGGGCATTGGGGGAGTTCGGCGCGACAGCGCTGTTCGCGGGCAACGCACCCGGCGTCACCCGAACCATGCCGCTGGCGATCTACACCGCATTCAACGGGGTCGGTGTCACCCAGGACTCCGCGGTCGCGCTGTCCCTGCTGCTGTTGGTCAGTGCGGCGGTCGTCGTGTGCGGTCTGCGTTCCTGGCGTGAGGACGCGGTCCGATGATGCAGTCCCGGGCGAGAACGTCTCCCCAGCTCATTGCTCCGAGGGGTGGCCGCCTGAGCGCCGACGTCGCCGTAGCTCGCGCGGAGTTCGACGTCGCTGTGCGATTCGACGTCGACGCGGGCGGCTGCGTCGCACTGCTGGGCCCCAACGGATCGGGGAAGTCGACCGTCCTGGCCGCGCTCGCGGGATTGGCGCGGCTGCAATCGGGAACGGTGACCGTAGACGGAGAGACGATCGAGGAGACCGGCCGGATCCGACTGCCTCCCGAAGCCAGGCGGATCGCGCTGCTCGACCAACGCGCACGGCTGTTCCCGCACCTATCGATCGAACGAAACATCGGGTTCGGACTCCGGGCTCGGGGCGCGGACCGTCGGGACGTTCGATCGGTCGTTGCCGAATGGCTCGATCGGATCGGACTGGCCGACCGCGCGCAGGCCCGCCCACACGAGTTGTCAGGTGGTCAGCAGCAACGAGTGGCGATCGCTCGCGCCTTCGCCTCGCAGCCCCGGGTCCTGCTTCTCGACGAGCCCTTCGCTGCCCTCGACGCCGAGAGCGCGCCCATCGTCCGGCAGGTGCTGTCCGACCAACTCGCCGCCACCGCGACGACCGCGGTCCTGGTGACCCATGAGATGTCCGATGCGTGGCAGTGGGCAGACACCTGCCTGGTGTTGAATCGCGGGACCGTCGTCGAAACGGGTACGCCGTTCGACCTCGCGGTACGCCCCCGCGGCTCGTTCACCGCATCGCTCGCCGGGTTCAACGTGATTCGGGGGAGGTGGCACACCGATGGGCTCGAGGTCGAGAACGCACTCCTGTGGGGTGTCCCCGAGGATGACTTGCGTGAGGGTGATCCGGCGATCGGCATCGTCGCTCCGCGGGACGTTGTCGTCGAAACAGCGGCGGCACTCGAAACAGCGGCGGCACTCGACGCACGGGTTGAGCCCGATGCCCTTGCATCGGTCTCGGTGCAGGCGGGAGTCGTGCGGGTCGGCATCGCCTCGGGATTGAACGCGGAGCTGCCGATCGACGCCGCTCTCCGGGTCGGAGGCGGTTCGTTGCCCCGCGCAGGCGACCGCTACGTACTGACGCCGCGGAACATGCGGGTGGTGAGATCCGACGATCGATCGTGATCGGCCGACCTCGATTGACCCAGCGCGGGCTAGGCTGAGGGTGTGGGACGGATTACTGCGCGCTGGCCGATAACCAAAGTATCGGTCGCGCAGAGCAGCGCTCATCGTGTCGACGTCCTCGCGGTCGAGGAACCGTTGGAGGTCCGCATCGCCGGACAGCCGTTGGTCGTCACCATGCGCACTCCCGGACATGACGTCGAACTCGCCGCGGGTTTCCTCGTGTCCGAGGGGATCATCGCGCGCGGCGAACAGTTCCGCGGCGCGATCCACTGCGGTGGGCCGGGCGGCGGAGGTGGGGAGAACACCTACAACGTCCTGGACGTGTCGCTTGCGCCGGATGTGCGACTACCGGGCCGCGAGCATGCGCGATCGTTCTACGCGACGAGTTCGTGCGGGGTATGCGGAAAGGCCAGCATCGACGCCGTACACACCGTGTCGACATATGCGCTGACCGGTGACGACACGGTCGTCGACGCCGCGCAGGTTGCGGAGCTTCCCGAGATGCTGCGGGCAGCTCAAGCGGTCTTCGACAAGACCGGCGGCTTGCACGCTGCCGGACTGTTCGACGCGCAGACCGGCGAACTGCTCGTCCTGCGCGAGGACGTCGGACGCCACAACGCCGTCGACAAGGTGATCGGATGGGCGCTGCTCGAAGATCGTCTCCCGCTTCGCGGCACCGTGCTTCAGGTGTCCGGCCGAGCCAGTTTCGAGCTCGTGCAGAAGGCGGTGATGGCTGGGATCCCGGTATTGACCGCGGTGTCGGCTCCGTCGTCGCTCGCCGTACAGCTCGCTCGCGACTCCGGACTGACGTTGGTCGGTTTCCTACGCGGGCAGACCATGAACGTCTATACGCACCCGCACCGCATCGACAATCCGCTGGAACCGCTAGAACAATCTGTGAGGGCCTGACATGACCGACCTCGAGAATCCGAGCACGACGTCGACCCCGGTATCGGAGTTCACCGGTCTGATGCCAGACGTTCCGCGACAGGGCGGATTCGGCCCGGCAACGTCAAGGCCGTGGTCGTCGAAGCCGTATCATCACCCGGCCGCGGCGTGGGGCGCCGCACGATCGGTCGCGAAGGTTCTCATCAAGGAGCGCGAGCTGTTCAAGGGCTCGGCCACGATGCTGACGATGAACCACCCGGTCCGCGGTTTCGACTGTCCCGGTTGCGCGTGGCCGGACGACAAGGGCGTCGCCCTCGACATCTGCGAGAACGGCATCAAGCACGTGACGTGGGAGATGACGCACAAGCGCGTCGACCGCGAGTTCTTCGCGGCGCACACGGTCACCGAACTCGCGACGTGGAACGACTACGACCTCGAGGACCAGGGCAGGCTCACCGAGCCGATGAGCTACGACGAAGCGACGGACCGATACGTGCCCGTCACCTGGGACGACGCTTTCGCGATGGTCGGCGACGAGCTGCGGGCGCTCGACACACCGAACGCGGCGGCGTTCTACACCTCGGGCAGACTCTCGAACGAGGCGACTTTTCTCTACCAGTTGTGGGCGCGTGAATTCGGGACCAACAACGTGCCGGACTGCTCCAACATGTGTCACGAGGCTTCTGGCCGCGCGCTCAACGCGTCGATCGCCACGGGGAAGGGAACAGTCTCGCTCGCGGACTGGGACGAGTGCACGGCGCTGTTCGTGTTGGGCGTGAACGCGGCGTCGAACGCGCCTCGGATGTTGACCTCTCTCGCGCACGCGGTGAAACGCGGAGCCCAGGTCGTCCACATCAATCCGATGACGGAGGCCGCGGCGACCAGGACGATCGTTCCGCACGAGGTCGGGCAGATGGCCACGTTCCAAACCTCGGACACCAGCACCATGAACGTGCAGGTGCGCCCGGGTGGCGACCTCGCCCTCATCCGCGGCATGGCCAAAGCGGTGTTCGAAGCCGAAGACGCCGACCCGCGCGGAGGTGCCATCGACCACGACTTCCTCGAGCGGTTCACCGACGGGTTCGAGGACTACCGGGCCCTCGTCTGCGCGGCGAGCTGGGACGAGCTCTCCAGGCAGGCCGGTGTCTCCGAGAAGCAGATCCGAGAGATCGCGCAGGTCTACCTCGATTCTCCGCGCAGCATCATCGCGTGGTGCCTCGGCGTCACGCAACACGAGCACGGCGTCGACACGGTTCGAGAATTCACCAACCTTCTCCTGCTGCGGGGCAACATCGGTCGGGAGGGCGCAGGACCGTCGCCGATCCGCGGCCACAGCAATGTGCAGGGAAACCGCACATGCGGCATCGACCACAACCCGAGCGAAAGTTTCCTGGCGGCACTCGACGCCGAATGTGCAATAGTGTCGCCGCGCACCCCTGGACTCGACACCGTCAAGACGATCCAAGGAATGAACGACGGCTCTGTGCGGGTCTTCGTCGCACTCGGCGGCAACTTCGTCCTCGCCGCACCGGACACCAAGTACACCGCGAAAGGACTGCGAGAGTGCGCCTTGACGGTCCAGGTCAGCACAAAGCTGAACCGAAGCCACCTCGCGCACGGCCGCCGCGCTCTGATCCTGCCGTGTCTCGGGCGCACCGAACGCGACGAGCAGGAGAGCGGGCCGCAAGGTGTGTCCTGCGAGGACGCCATGAGTAACGTGCAGCTGTCCGTCGGCAAGAAGAAGCCGGCGTCCCGACACCTGCGCTCGGAACTGGCGATCCTGTCCGGCATGGCCCGCGCGACCCTGCCCGACAGTGCGACCCCGTGGGAGGGCTACGTCGCCGACTACGACCGGATCCGGGACTCGATGTCACGAGTCCTGCCCGGTTTCGACGGCTTCAACGATCTCGTCAAGCAGCCGATGGGGTTTCGGATCCCGCAGGCCGCGCGAGAGCGGATCTTCCACACGCCGAGCGGCCGAGCCGAGTTCTCGCACGCGCCGTTGCCGAATGCGATCCCAGACGACGCGGACGTCCTCGTCCTTCAGACGATGCGGTCACACGACCAGTGGAACACCACGATCTACTCGAGTGACGACCGATACCGGGGCATCAAGAACTTGCGTGAGCTCGTATTCATGAACGCCGACGACATGCGCGACCGCGGGCTCACCGAAGGGGCGTTCGTCGACATCGTCTCGACGTCGAAGGACGGCACCCAGCGGTCGCTGACCCATTATCGGGCAATCACCTACGACCTCCCGGTCGGTGCGGCGGCCGGCTACATGCCGGAGATGAACGCACTCGTGGGAGCGGCCGATTACAGCACCCAGAGCGACCAGCCGTTGATGAAGAACATCCAGGTCCGCATCGTCGCGTCGACGTGAGGCCACTTCGGCGTCACCCGACGTTGGGCTGACGGTAGCTTGCAGCGGGAACGCTGACGGGCATGTCGAGTCACACCATATCTGCCGTATCCCGCCGTACCGTGCTGCGCGCCGGAGCTGTCGGCGCTCTTATCGTCCCGGCCGGAACCGCGTTGGCGGGCTGTAGTTCAGGTGAGTCGACGCCGGGGGTGCGCCGACACCGGCCGAGCCTCACACACGGTGTGGCCGCAGGCGAGATCACGACGACCGGTGCGCTGGTGTGGGCGCGCTCGGATGAACCCGCTCGGATGCTTGTGGAGACTGCGGCCACCGAATCGTTCGCCAATGCGAAGACGTTCCGCGGCCCGCTCCTGACCCCCGCGTCCGACGGCACAGGTCGCATCCGGGTCGCCGGCCTCGAGCCCGGCCAGAGGGTGCACTATCGAGTAACCCTCGAAGGCGATGACGGCGCCCGCTCGGAGCCGCTGACCGGTGTTCTGGTGACCGCACCGACCGCGCCGTCGGATATCACGTTCGCATGGTCCGGCGACGTCGTCGGTCAAGGGTGGGGGATCAACCCCGACCTCGGCGGCATGCCGATCTTCGGGGCCGTCGCCGATGCGCGACCCGACTTCTTCCTGCATTCGGGCGATGCGATCTACGCAGACGGGCCGGTCGAGGCGACCAAGATGCAGAACGACGGATCGGCGTATCGCAGCGTCACCGCCGACGCCAAGAGCCGGCCCGCGCAGACCCTGGACGAGTTCCGAGGCAACTACGCCTACAACCTGACCGATGAGCACTACCGACGTTTCGCGTCCTCGGTCGCGCAGGTCATCTCGTGGGACGACCATGAGGTGCTCAACAACTGGTTCCCGGGGGAGGATCTCACCGGGCAGGACCGAGACGGATACACCGAGATGAACGTCGACGTCCTCGCCGGACGCGCCCGCCGGGCGTGGAGCGAGTGGCAGCCAACCGAATCGGGCGAACGCGGGCGCGTCTACCGAAAGGTTCCGTACGGCCCGCTCCTGGACGTGTTCGTCCTCGACATGCGCACGTACAAGGACCCGAACCCGGACGCGTGGAACACGACGAACACCGACGGACTTCTCGGTGCCGAGCAGACCCAGTGGCTGATCGACGGTCTGAATCGCTCGACGGCCACGTGGAAAGTGGTCGCGAACGATCTGCCGCTGAGCATCGTCGTCCCCGACACGAATACCGACCGCCCCGGCGCGCGGCCGTCGATGGAGGCTGCCGCGCAGGGCGACCCCGCCGCTCCACTCGGACGTGAGATCGCCTTCTCGCGGATACTCTCGGAGACCAAAGACGTGCCCGGAGTCGTCTACTTGACCGCCGACGTCCACTACACCGCGGCGATCTCGTACGAACCCAGCCGGGCCGCATACTCCGACTTCTCGCCGTTCTGGGAGTTCGTCTCCGGACCGCTGCATGCGGGCGCCTTCCCCGCGAGCCCGCTCGACACGACGTTCGGCGCGAAGTACGAGTTCGTCCACGCACCGACGACGGCCGACACCTCGCCGGCCGAAGGCTTCCAGCACTTCGGAAAGGTCACGATCTCCGCTGCGTCGAAGACACTGACCGTCGACCTGTGCGATGCGACCGGAAAGTCGCTGTATCGCAAGGAGTTGACGCCCGAGCGGTAGGTGGTTCGAGGAGCTTACGGGCCTACGTCGGCGATAAAGGCGATGGCTCGGTGCTGCCTTTCCCCTTTCATCCTAGCGCGGGAGCCGGGGCTTGCGGCAAGAGCCGGGAGCGGGTGCACAATGGTGCCTTCGCTCGCGAAAGGGACCTGTGACCAGCACCGTTTTTCAACTCTCCGCCGTATCGACAGCCAAGGCCGACCCGAATGTGATCGGTGTCGACGAGGCGGCGTTCGCCGACGTCCGACGCCGCGTCGACGAGCAGATCGCCGACGCGACGGCCGACCTCGACACTGTCCGGAAGGCTACCGACCTGCGCGGGGCAGGCGGCGTGGAACGAGATCTGGAGGTGCGGCGCCTCGAGCGACGGCTGCGCAGGCTGTCCCATGTCGGAACCGACCTGATCCTCGGACGGATCACGGGGCTCGACGGACGGTCGACGTACATCGGCCGCATCGGTCTGACCGATGCGGCCGGCTCAACGCTTCTCGTCGACTGGCGCACGGCAGATGCCGAACCGTTCTTCACCGCGACCCTCGCCGACCCGTGCGGCGTGGTGAGTCGCCGCCACTACCGATGGTCACGGGGCGTGGTCGTCGACTACTGGGATGAATGGTTCGGGGCAGGCGGTGACGCACCGGCGGGGGCACTCGACGCACAGTCGTCGTTCCTCGCCGGATTGGCTGCTAGTCGCTCCTCGACGATGACGTCCGTGCTCGGGACCATCGCAGCCGACCAGGACGCGGCGATCCGAGCGTCCTCGCGCGGTCCGCTGGTCGTCGATGGAGGACCCGGCACCGGAAAGACTGTCGTCGCACTGCACCGAGCGGCATATCTGGCGTACGCCGATCCGCGATTGCAGGGCGGCCGAGGTCGACTCCTGGTCGTCGGGCCGCACCGGCCGTATCTGGCCTACATCGCCGACGTTCTGCCCAGCCTCGGGGAAGAAGCCGTCGTCACCTGCACGCTCGCCGACATGGTTCCGGAAGGCGATGAGGCCGGCACCGAGAGCGACCGCCGAGTCGCCGGGCTCAAGTCGACCGTCGCGATGATATCCGCCGTCGAAGCCGCCGTGCAGTTCTACGAAGAGCCGCCGCGCAAGGGTTCGTGGGTCGAGACCGACCTCGACGACGTGTGGGTGAGCGTCACCGACTGGGCCGATGCCGTGGGAGCTGCCGAGCCCGGCGTGCCGCATAACGAAGCACGCGTCGACGTGTGGGAGGCACTCGTGGACGTCGTGGCCGACGGGGACGACGAGATGCGCTCGGCACTGTCTCGGTCCAGTGATCTCGCCGCCGCGCTCGGCAGAACGTGGCCGACCCTCGAGCCGGACGATCTCGTCTCCGACCTGTGGACCGTCCCAGCCTATCTCCGCCGGTGCGCGCCGCACCTGACCGACGAGCAGGTCGCCGCCCTGCAACGCTCGGACGCGAACGCATGGACCGATGCCGACCTGCCGATCCTCGATGCGGCGCGCAGACGGCTCGGAGATTCCGCCGCGGCCCGCCGCGAAGCCCGCAACCGCGCCGAGGCCGCCGAACGCAGACGGACGATGGACACGGTGGTCAGCGATTTGATCGCCGGGTCCGACGACGGCGAGGCTCTCGTGTCGATGCTGCGCGCCGACGACATCCAGGACGTGATCGTCGACGATGCGGGTACCGAACGTGCGGAGCCAGACGTACTCGCCGGGCCGTTCGCTCACGTCATCGTCGACGAGGCGCAGGAGTTGACGGACGCCCAGTGGCGGATGCTCGTCGACCGCTGTCCGTCCGGCAGCTTCACAGTCGTCGGCGATCGAGCACAGGCTCGAGACGGCTTCACCGAGAGTTGGGCGCAGCGACTTCGACGCGTCGGTGCAGGCGACGCGCGCCTGTGCACGCTCACCGTCAACTACCGCACCCCGGAGGAGATCATGACGGCGGCCGCACCGGTCATCCGCCAGGCACTCCCCGACGCGAACGTGCCGAGCTCCGTCCGAACCGGAGGGACCCCCGTCACGTACGGGCACGGCTCCGATCTCGAAGCGACGGTGACCGACTGGTTGCGCGAGAACTACGACGGCACCGTGTGCGTCATCGGCGCACCCGAGTTCGACGGGTCCCGACTCGGTGGGGGCGACCGGATCGCGGTATTGACGCCGAGCACGGCTAAGGGGCTCGAGTTCGATCTCGTAATCCTCGTCGATCCTGGACAGTTCGGCGACGGTGTCGCCGGAGCCGTCGATCGATACGTTGCGATGACGAGGTCCACACGAGCGCTGATCGTCCTCACCAACGAGTAGTCTCAGGCCATGCGCATCCGGGTGATCCTCGCAGCAGCCGTGGTCTCGTCGATCGCCGCCCTGGCCGGGACGGGCCAATTCGGGGCAGGACAGTTCGGGACGGGTCAGGCGGCCGCCGCGCCGCCAGCCCGCGTTCTCGGAATTCCGATGGCCGCCGGCACCGGAGGCCTGACCCCGGAACTCGCCGTCGCCTACACGCTCGCCAGCCGGGACGCGCAGCGGGCGGGCACAGCCCTGCACATCACGTCGGGAAAACGAACGCGAGCCGAGCAGCGAGCACTGTGGCAGCAGGGGCTCGGTGACTACGGAAGCGCCGCGCAGGCCCGTCGGTGGGTGCTGCCTCCGAACGAGTCAACGCATGTCACCGGTCGGGCGATTGACGTCGGTCCGCGCACCGGAGCAGCGTGGCTGCAGCGCAACGGCAACCGATACGGGCTGTGCCGTTCGTTCGACAACGAGTGGTGGCATTTCGAGTTCGCGACATTCCCCGGCACTCCGTGTCCGCCGCGGATCCCCGACGCAGGCCACCGATGATGTGGAGCGGCGACTCATGACGCCCGCTGCAGACCCCGACACGCGCACTGTCGACATGCCGGACACGGAAACCTCGAGAGCGCTAGGCGTTCGCACGTCTGTAGGCCAGGATGTATGCGTGGCAGACAACGAGACCGTCGACTCGACGACCGACGACGGACGTCGCTACCTGACGTACGAGGAGTTCGGCAGACGCTTCTTCGAAGTCGCCGTCACCCAGGAACGAGTCGGGGCGGCGTTTGCCGCCGTCGCGGGCGAACAGTTCCAAGTCGGGCCCCTCGTCGTGGGTCCGGCGGGAGTGGCGAAGGTTCGCGCCGACGTGGAGATCGCCGAGCCGGAGATTCTGCGCCAGGTCGGTGACTCGATCACCTTCACCGTCCGCCTACCGTTGCGGATCGCTCTTCTGGTCGACCTGAAGGTCGACCGAATCAGGTACGACGTCGACGGCGTCGTGACGCTTCCGCTGACGGTGCGCTGCGCCGAGCCGCTTCAGTTACGCATCGAGGTGAGACCGCCGCAACCCCGCGACGTCGTCGTCAACGTCGCGTCGTACAACATGCGCGGCTCGATCATCCGTTACCTGGCTCAGGTGGACGACGAGATCCGACGAGTCATCGCCCGGTTCGTCGCCGACGAGATCGACAAGCCAGAGACCCTGCGGGCGCGGCTGATCGACGTCGACGTCGAACTGGGTAAGGCATTCTGAGGATGACGACGTTCTCCGGACATCCCGGTGTTCGGGCCACTCGAGCGGAGGCCGCAGCCGGACCGGAAGCCGACGATCACGAGGAGAGGCATCCATGAGTGAACACGACACGTACGTGAAGGCGAATCAGCCGTACGAGCGGGACACCCGGTACATCGAGACTCGAATCACCCGCGACGCCGCCGACGGTTTCCCCGTCGAAGCGGGACGGTACCGACTCGTCGTCTCCTATGCGTGCCCGTGGGCCAATCGGACCATCATCGTCCGCCGCCTCCTCGGCTTGGAGGACGCGATCAGCATGGGCGTGTGTGGGCCGACGCATGACAAACGATCCTGGACGTTCGATCTCGATCCGGGCGAGGTCGACCCGGTCCTGGGCATCTCGCACCTGCGGGACGCGTACTTCGCTCGCATACCGGGGTACGACAAGGGCATCACAGTCCCCGCGATCGTCGATGTCCCGACCGGGGCGGTGATCACCAACGACTTCCCGCAGATCACTCTCGACTTCGAGCAGGAGTGGGTCGATTTCCACCGCGACGGGGCGCCCGACCTGTACCCGCAGGACCTGCGCGCCGAGATCGACGAGGTGAACGCACACGTCTATCGGGACGTCAACAACGGTGTCTACCGGTGCGGCTTCGCCGGATCGCAGGAGTCCTACGAGGCGGCCTACGATCAGCTGTTCTCGCGCCTGGACTGGCTCAGCGAGCGACTCAAGAATCAGCGGTACCTCGTCGGCGACACCATCACCGAAGCCGACGTCCGCCTGTACACGACGCTTGCGCGCTTCGACCCCGTCTACCACGGGCACTTCAAGTGCAATCGCGAGAAGCTGTCCGAGATGCCGGTGCTGTGGGCGTACGCTCGCGACCTTTATCAGACTCCGGGGTTCGGCGACTGCACGAACTTCGATCACATCAAGAGCCATTACTATGAGGTCCACCTCGACATCAACCCGTCCGGCATCATCCCGAAGGGGCCGGACCTCGCCAACTGGCATACCGCGCACGGACGGCAGAGCCTCGGTGGGTCCCCGTTCGGAAGAGGAAGCGCGCCGGCCCCGCTGTAAGAGCGGATCCTGCTCTCAGCGCATCGTGGCCTGCGTCGGGTCGCTCGTGACGACCTCGAGTGCGCGCTTGTTGACCGAGGGAATCAGCAGTGTGATCGCCACGCCGACGAATGCGGCGATCGCACCGACGAGGAAGCACGTCTCGAACGCAGAGTGTGACGGAAACGCGATTCCGTCGTGGCTCACGGTCGCGCTGGTCATGATGACCGCCATGATCGCCGACGACGTGGTGGTTCCGACCGACCGCATGAGTCCGTTGAGGCCGACGGCTGCGCCTGCCTCGGTGATCGGGACCGATCCCATGATGAGGGTCGGCATCGCGGCATAGCCGATCCCGACGCCTGCCGAGGCGATCAGCGAGGCGATCGCGAGCTGCCACGGCGCGTCCATCAGCAGGAAGCCGCACAGGTAGCCGGCGCCGAGAACAGTCGCGCCGATGGCGAGCGTGTACTTGGCGCCGATCGTGTTCATCAGGAAGCCGGACACCGGGGCGAACACCATCATCATCAGACCGCCGGGGGCCATCCAGAGGCCGGCCTGCAAGATCGTCTGCCCCATCCCGCCCGCAGTCTCGGGGAGTTCCATCAGCATCGGGATCACGACGGCTTGCGCCATCATGCCGAACCCGACGGCGACGGCTGCGATATTCGTCAGGAGGACGGACGGGCGGGCAGTGGTCCGGAGGTCGACGAGCGGACTCGTCGTGCGGAGTTCGAAGTACCCCCAGAGGAGAAGGATCACGACGCCGCCGAGGAGGAGACCAAGGGTCGTTCCGGAGGCCCACCCCCAGTCGTTGCCCTTGGTGACGGCGACCAAAGCGCTCGACAGACCGATCGCGAGACCCACCGCTCCAACGAAGTCGAACCGTCCGCCGACGGCGTCGTGGACGCGAGGGACGGCGAAGAACACGAGGGCGACGACGACTAGCGCGAGGACGACCGAGACCCAGAACAGCATGTGCCAGTCGTACGTCTCGGCGATGAACGCAGACAGCGGCATGCCGATCGCGCCGCCGACGCCGAGCGTCGCGCTCATCGCCGACACGGCGAACGCCGTCATCTTCGGCGGGGTCACCTCACGCATCAGGCTGATGCCGACAGGGATGAAGCCCATCGCCAGACCTTGCAGAGCGCGTCCGGCGACCACCGGTATCAACGAGGACGTGACGGCTGGGATCAGCGATCCGATCGCGAGGAGGACGGCGCTGTAGAGGAGGATCCGCCGCTTGCCGAACATGTCGCCGAGCCTGCCTGCGACCGGCATGGCGACGGCGCCGCCGAGCAGGGTAGCGGTGATGACCCACGATGCGTTGCTGACGGAGGTGCCGAGCAGTTCGGGAAGCGTCGGCTGGATCGGGACGATCAAGGTCTGCATGAGCGACGCGATGAGGCCGCCGAGACACAGCACGATGACAGTGACGATCGGCGAACCTGCCGATCCCGCTCGGCTGCCCGGCGTCAGGGGAGTAGCACTCTTCTCAGCTGTGTCGTCCGATGACATGCTTGCGTTCCTTCAGGTGGTCAGACTGGCACGGGTGTGCGTATGTAACCTACATATGTAGGATGCACAGTCAAAATCGGGCGTAGCGGATGTCGCGGTGGACGAGCCGCCTCCGGAGTCAGGAGCATAGCGCCGTCTGAAAGGGGTCGATTCGCATGTACTCGGAATCCGATGACCAGGTCTTGTCCTCGTCGCTCTATCGGGGGCTCGTGGACGAACTGCTGCGGATGCGGCGCCGACGTAACCATGTCGACGACGGTGCGATTCTCGAGACATCGGCCTTCGCCATCCTCTGGCTGTTCGGCGACAGCAGACCTCGCACGCTGCGGGAGTTGTCCGACGAACTCTGTTTGGAGCAGTCCACGGTCAATCGGCAGGTCAACACCGCGATCAAACAGGGGTACATCGAACGCTTCGAGGTCCCCGGACAGGTCAGCCGTCTGCATCGACCGACCGACGCCGGACGGGCCGCATTCGAGCACGACGGACTCAGGCGTGCGCGGCGTCTGGAAGCGGTGTTCGCCGACCTCGCGCCGGGGACCCCGGAGGGGTTGTTGCGAGAACTGAAGGCCTACAACGATGCCTTCGACAGGCTCTCCGCGGCAGGGCTCTGACCTCCGTCCGGGGTCTCGCCTGCGGGGCGACAGACCCAACCGCGTTCCTCGCCGTGCTCCCACAGGATCAGGCTCACGTCGCGGGTGACGCCGTCGACGCTCAGGGTCGCCGGGTGGTCTTCGACGATGGTGCGCGCGGCGTCGTCTTCGGGCCGGATGTACGCGGCCTGGAACAACTTCCACAGATGTGCCGCGTCGATCTCGGCGCCGGTGCCGTCGGTGTGGCTTTGGACGATGCGTGCGAAGTCGATCTCCATTCGGCGGGGAAGCCGCAATCGGTAAGCGCTCTCGAGCAGGTGCCCGACTCCGCCCTTGCCTGACTGCGAGTTCACTCGGATCACCGCGTCGTACGAGCGGCCGATGTCGGCGGGGTCGATCGGCAGGTACGGCACCTCCCACCGCTCACCGGTTGCGGGTGCCTGCGCACGTGCGCTATGCGCTGCCAGGCCCTTCCGAATCGCGTCCTGGTGCGTTCCGCTGAACGCCGTGTGCACGAGGTCGCCGACATAGGGGTGGCGGGGGTGCAGTTCGATGCCGTTCGCCCGCTCGACGACGCGCCGGATCCGGTCGATGTCGGAGAAGTCGATCATCGGATCGACGCCCTGCGCATGCAGGTTCAGTGCAAGGGTCGCGATGTCGACGTTGCCGGTCCGTTCGCCGTTGCCGAAGATACAACCTTCCACGCGCTGCGCGCCGGCGAGTACCGCCAGCTCGGCACAGGCTATCCCGGTACCGCGATCGTTGTGCGGATGCACGGAGAGGATCACCGACTCGCGGCGCGCGAGGCTTCGGTGCATGAGCTCGATCTGGTCGGCATAGACGTTCGGGGTGGCGACTTCGACGGTTGCGGGCAGATTCAGGATCACGGGACGGTCCGGTGACGCATCCCACAATCGCGTCACCGTGTCGCAGACCTGCAGCGCGAAATCGGGTTCGGTCAGGTTGAAGACCTCCGGAGAGAACTCGAAGCGGACGTGGTCCTTGTCTCCCGCGAACTCCAGTACGTCTCGCGCACCAGCGGCTATCAGCTCCAGCAGGTCGGCGCGATTCCGGCCGAGTACGAGGTCTCGCCACACGGGTGCGGTCGCCGTGTACAGGTGGATCACGACGTCGCCCCGTGCGCCGTCGACCGATGCCACGGTCCGCTCGATCAGGTCGCGGCGCGCGGGAGTGAATACAACGATGGTCACGTCTTCGGGGACTCGGTCCTCGTCGATGAGCATGCGAACGAACTGGAAGTCGGTCGACGACGCGGACGGGTAACCGACTTCGATCTCGGTGTAGCCGATGTCGACCATCATCTCGAAGAACGCAAGCTTGCGAGAGGGGTTCATCGGCTCGGGCAGGGACTGGTTCCCGTCGCGCAGATCGACGGGCACCCACAGCGGCGCCGCGGTAGTCCTGTTTGAGGGCCACGTCCTGGTCGACAGCGGGACGTCCACGCGGTGATGGACGTCGCGGTACTTGTGCGACGGCATTCCGGACGGTCGTTGGCGGTTCCAGGAATCGGTTGCGGCGGGAGAGTCGGTCATGTCGGAATCCTTCGGGAGAGCGAGTCGAGGAGATCGGCGTGCGGGGCACCCGCGACGAGTCGCCGATCTCTCGGTTCAGGACTCGCCGCGGCGCAGAAGGAGGAGGACCTGTTGTCGCATGTCTAAAATGTAGCAGAAGTACTCAGACAAGTAGAGGAGAAGCGGATGGTTGAACGCGTACAGCGAGTGCCGCTAGCCGACCAGGCTGCCGGGCTGCTGCTCGATCGGATCCGCGGTGGGGAGTGGAGGCTCGGCGCGAAGTTGCCCGGTGAGACGACTCTGGCTCCACAGCTCGGTGTCGGCAGATCCACTGTGCGCGAGGCCATCCGGCAGTTGTCTGGTCGGGGAGTGCTGACCACTCGCCAGGGATCCGGTGTCTTCGTCGCGGCGCTCGACGCGCCCGAGGACCGTGTGATGCTAATGAGCCGCGCGTCGATCATCACGGTCATTGAAGCCCGCATCGCAGTCGAGACCGAGACTGCATCACTCGCTGCCGCGCGACGGACGCCCGCTCACCTGCGCGCTATTCGCCAGGCGCTCGTCGCTCGTGAGGGCGCAGTCGCGACCGCATCGGAGCACGTCGACGCCGACCTCGACTTCCATCGAGCGGTCGTCGTCGCCGCCGGGAACGACATTCTCACCGACCTGTTCGACCTGTCCACGCCGCGGATGCGGGAGGCCATGGTCGACATGCTCGCGATCCGCGGCGAGTACGGTGGCGTCGCCGACCATGACGCGCACGCAGCTCTGGTCGACGCCGTCGCCGATCGCAGCCCCGATGATGCGGCGCGCGCCAGCCGTGCGCATCTGAGCGCACTGAAGGAGGCTCTTGCATGACCGAGGAAGTCCTACGGCTCGACGCCGTCACGTTCCGTCGCAACGGGCGCGAGATCCTGCACGGTATCGACCTGACCGTTCGTGCGGGCGAACACTGGGCGCTGCTCGGGCCCAACGGTGCGGGCAAGACCACGGTGGTCGGATTCTGTGCGGCGCAGACGCATCCCACGACGGGCACGGTCGACGTGCTCGGCAGACGGCTCGGTCGAGTCGACATGCAGGCGCTGCGTCGCCACATCGGGCACGTCAATCCGCGGCATCCGCTGCGCTCGCCGTTGTCGGCGCTTGAGGTGGTGCTCACCGGGTTCACAGGCACCATCGATACAGCGATGCGGTGGGAACCGAGCACCGGTCAGCTCGAGCGTGCCCGCCGCGTGGTCGCCGAAGTCGGGCTCGCCGACCGCTCAGACTCTCTGTGGCCCGAGATGTCGCAGGGCGAACGCGGCCGAACCCTCGTCGCACGCGCACTCGCGCCCGAACCCGACCTGCTGCTGCTCGACGAGCCGACGACCGGCCTCGATGTCGCCGCACGTGAACAACTGCTCGAGACCGTCGACTCCCTGGCGCATACCTCGCCCGACGTCGCATCGATCCTCGTGACCCACCATCTGGAGGAACTGCCCGAGACCACGAGCCACGCGATGGTCATCGCACACGGTGACGTCGTCGCGTCGGGCCTCGTGCACGACGTGGTCACCACGGAGGTCATCAGCAACGCGTTCGAGCACCCGATCGCCGTCGGGCACGACGGTGGGCGGTGGAGTGCGCGCGCGATCGGCAGAACGGCTCGGGCAGCACTCGGGTGAACCGGTTGCCGGGCGTAGACCGACCCGCGGGAATAGTCGACGGGCCCGGCGGGTTATGCAGTCTGGACTGTCTAAATAGACATCGGTGACGAGGGAGCGCGTACGAGTGGCGAAACGGCGGGGTAGCGGGTCGACGACATTCGCCTCCCTCGCTGTACCGAACTTCCGCACCTATGTGGCGGGCGCGTTCGTCTCCAACATCGGCACCTGGGTGCAACGTGTCGCCCAGGACTGGCTCGTTCTGCAGGTGTCCGACAACTCGCCGGTCGCTGTCGGTATCACCACCGCGCTCCAGTTCCTGCCCGCTCTGGTGCTCTCACCGGTCGGCGGTCTGCTCGCCGACCGCTTCGACAAGCGCCGACTGTTGATGTTGACGCAGTCGTGGATGGCGGTCTCCTCACTGATCCTCGGGCTCCTGGCGGTGACCGACGTCGCGACGACTGTCCACGTGTACGCCCTGGCATTCGTCTTCGGCATCGGTTCGGCGGTCGACGCGCCCGCGCGGCAAGCGTTCGTATCCGAGATGGTCGGCGCCGACCGCCTCACCAACGCGATCGGCCTCAACAGTTCCGGGTTCAACGCTGCGCGGCTCATCGGTCCTGGCATCGCCGGGCTCATCATCGCGGCGTTCGGCAGCGGCTGGGCCATCCTCACCAACGGTGTCAGCTATGTCGCGTTCCTCATCGCACTCCTCCTTCTCGACGAGTCGAAACTCATCCGCAGTGAGCCGCTCCCGCGTGCGAGAGGGCAACTGCGCGAAGGCTTCCGATACGTAGCGGAGCGGTCTGATCTGGTCATCGCGCTGGGAGTCGGCTTCGCCGTCGGGACCTGGGGAATGAACTTCCAGATGACCAATGTGCTGATGTCGCGCAACGAGTTCGGTCTCGGTGCGACGGCTTACGGCGTGCTCGGTTCGGTCATGGGTATCGGATCGCTCCTCGGCGCGCTTCTTGCCGCCCGTCGCCGACTGGTACCGAGCTTGCGGTTCGTCGTCGCCTCGGCGTCGGTGTTCGCCGTCGTGCTCGGAGTGTCGGGCCTGGCCCCGACGGCGGCCGTCTACGGCATCTGTCTGCCGGTCCTGGGGCTTTCGGCGCTCGTCACTCTCACGTCGACCAATATGTACGTGCAGACCAGCGTCGACCCGCAGGTGCGCGGCCGCGTGATGGCCCTGTACATGACGCTGCTCATGGGCGGGACACCGATCGGGTCACCGCTGCTTGGGATACTCGCCGACCACTTCGGCCCGCGCGCTCCGATGGTCGGTGGAGCGATCTTGCAAGCGACGACAATCGGTCTCGTGGTGTTGGTCGGCAAGTCGTTGATCCGTCGTAGACGCGGTGATTATTCGACTCCGATCACACCGCCGGAGACCAGTCGTTCCGAAGCCGCCTCGTCATAGCCGAGTTCGGCGAGCAGCACGCGACTGTGCGCCCCCAACTCAGGCACGTCGCCCATCGGCAGTTCCAGGTCGTCGAAGCCCATCGGAGGCAGCAGCCCGCGTACCGGACCCGCCGGCGTCGTCACTGTTCGCCAACGGTCCCGCTCAGCGAGCTGCGGGTGGTTCACCAGTCCGGCCACGTCGTTCACGACGGCAGACGGGACTCCTGCTGCCTCAAGCCGACACGACAGGTCAGAAGCTGTGAAGCGGACGGTCTCCGCAGCAACCGCGTCGTCGCACTCGGCCCGGTGCGCGACCCGGTCGGTGTTCGACACGAGCCGTGGGTCGTCTGCAACATCCGGACGCCCTAAGACGTCGGCCATCAGTGCCCGCCACCCTCGATCGTTCTGCACCCCGATCAGCAACCGGCCGTCCGCGGTCGGATAGGAGTCGTACGGAACGATGCTGGCATGGCCGAGCCCGCATCGCGGGAGCTGCTCGCCGGTATGCATCTGCACGTACATCGGGTGGCCGATCCATTCCGCGGTCGCGTCGAACATCGACACGTCGAGCACCGCGCCTCGCCCGGTCCGGGCCTTGCGAAACAAGGCAGCGAGAACCGATTGGGCGAGATACATGCCCGCGGCGATATCCGACGACGGGACTCCGGTCTTGCTTGCCGCATCCGGAGTTCCGGTCAACGATACGAGTCCGGTCTCCGCCTGGATCAGCAAGTCGTAGGCCTTACGATCCCGGAACGGTCCGCCGTCGCCGTAGCCGGTGATGCTTGCGGTGATCAACGCCGGATCCGCTGCGGCGAGCTCGACCGGGTCCAGACCCAGCCGCGCCGCGGCGCCAGGAGCCGAGTTCTGAACGAACACGTCCGCCGAATCGATCAGCCGGCGCGCCACCGATAGTCCCTCACTCGATTTGAGGTCGATCGCGATCGACTCCTTGCCGCGGTTGAGCCATACGAAGTGACTGGACAAGCCCTCGACAGCCCGGTCGTAGTTGCGAGCGAAATCACCCTCGCCGACCCGCTCCACCTTGATCACGCGTGCACCCAGGTCGGCCATATGGCGGGTCGCGAGGGGAGCGGCCACCGCCTGCTCCAACGCGACGACGGTCACGCCGTCGAGGGGAAGATCGGTCATCGGCACTGCTCCCGTCGTGTGATCACCACCGACCATAGTCTGAACACACCGGGCGGTGTTCCCCCTCGGTTCAGGCCGGGGGAGTCTTCGGTAGCCTGCTTCCGGTGACCACCACTGCGCCCGTCGAGTCCGTCAATACCCGCATCGCCCGCGAACTCGGGGTGGCCGAGAGCCGCGTCGGGGCTGCCGTTGCGCTCCTGGACGACGGCTCGACCGTCCCGTTCATCGCCCGCTACCGCAAAGAGGCGACCGGAAGCCTGGACGACGCCCAACTGCGCCTGCTGGACGAACGCCTTCGGTATCTGCGTGAACTCGACGAGCGTCGCGCCGTTGTCATCGCCGCCATTGAGGAGCAGGGCAAGCTCACCGACGAGCTGCGTGCTTCGTTGCTGGCTGCCGAGACCAAAGCGCGCGTCGAGGACATCTACCTGCCGTACAAGCAGAAGCGACGCACCAAAGCGCAGATCGCGCGTGAGGCAGGCCTGGAACCACTCGCGGAGGCGCTCCTCGCCGACCCGTCGCTCACTCCTGAGGATGCCGCAACCGAGTATCTGGTCGGCGAGGTGTCCGACACCTCCGCTGCTCTCGATGGCGCGAGGCACATCCTGATCGAGCGCGCGTCCGAAGATGCCGATCTCGTCGGCGCGGTCCGCGCCCGCTTCTGGGGCGAGGGACGTTTACGCTCAGCGGTCCGGCCCGGTGCCGAACAGAACCAGGCCGCCCAGAAGTTCCGCGACTACTTCGACTTCGCCGAATCCCTCGAGGACATGCCATCGCACCGCGTGCTCGCCGTACTCCGCGGTGAGAAGGAGGAAGCCCTCACTCTCACGTTCGACGGCGGCGAGGACGAGCCGTATCAGGCACTCGTCGCCCAGACGTTGGGCGTCGACGCCTCGCATCCGGGTGCGGCTACGGCGTGGCTGGGTGCGACCGTCCGCTGGGCGTGGCGCACCAAGCTGATGATCACCGCGACGATCGAAGCCCGGATGCGGCTGCGTCAGAGGGCCGAAGAGCAGGCTGTCGCCGTTTTCGCGATGAACCTCAAGGATCTGCTGCTGGCGGCCCCCGCCGGTACCCGTGCGACGCTCGGCCTCGACCCGGGTTTTCGCACCGGCGTCAAAGTCGCGGTGGTCGACGCCACCGGCAAAGTAGTCGACACCTGCGCTGTCTTCCCGCATCAGCCGGCGAAGAAGTGGGATCAGTCCAAGGCCGAGCTCGCTGCGATGATCGCCCGCCACGATGTGGAGCTGATTGCGATCGGCAACGGCACGGCGTCTCGCGAGACCGATGCTCTGGCCGCGGAGTTGCTCGCTGACATCGCCGCCTCCGGCGCGCGGCCACCGGCGAAGGCCGTGGTCAGCGAGGCGGGCGCGTCGGTGTACTCCGCCTCCGAGTACGCCTCGCAGGAGCTTCCCGACCTCGACGTCTCGATCCGCGGCGCCGTGTCGATCGCACGTCGCCTGCAGGATCCGCTGGCCGAACTAGTGAAGATCGATCCGAAATCGATCGGCGTCGGGCAGTATCAGCACGACGTCGCTCCAGCGACGCTCGCGCGGAGTCTTGACGCCGTCGTCGAAGACGCGGTGAACGCGGTCGGCGTCGATCTCAATACGGCCTCAGCGCCCCTGCTGGCGCGCGTGTCCGGCGTGACGCCGGGACTCGCGACGGCGATCGTGGCGCACCGCGACCACGTCGGAGCGTTCGAGAGCCGCACGTCCTTGCTCGACGTGCCGCGATTGGGACCGAAGGCCTTCCAGCAGTGTGCAGGCTTCCTCCGGATCCGCAGTGGAGCCGACCCGCTGGACGCATCCGGGGTACACCCGGAGGCGTATCCGGTGGTCCGCCGGATCCTCGACGGGACCGGGCGCGGACTCGGCGAGTTGATCGGGGACACGAAGACGCTGCGCGGGCTGAGAGCGGAGTTGTTCGCCGACGACCGCTTCGGTGTTCCGACCGTCACCGACATACTCGGCGAACTGGAGAAGCCCGGTCGTGACCCGCGACCGGCGTTCGAGACGGCCACGTTCGCGTCCGGGGTCGAGAAGGTCGCCGACCTCAAGCCGGGGATGGTGTTGGAGGGCGTCGTCACGAATGTCGCCGCGTTCGGCGCGTTCGTCGACGTCGGGGTCCATCAGGACGGGCTGGTCCATGTCTCGGCGATGTCCGACTCGTTCGTGTCGGATCCGCACGACGTCGTGCGGTCCGGTCAGGTCGTGCGCGTCAAGGTCGTCGACGTGGATGTCGACCGGCAACGTATCGGGCTCTCCCTTCGCCTGAACGATGAAGCGGGGCACAAGGGCAAGCGCGAAGGTGACGCGGGCCGGGCAGCCGAGGACCGGCAGCGAGGCGGCAGACAACAGACGGGGCGCGAGAGCCAGAGCCGCAAAGACACGAGAGGCAGGGGGCAGAGCAGCAAGGGGCAGAGCAGCAAAGGCCGGAGCCGGAACGGCGGTGCACGTCGCGACGAGAAGGCCGCGGGCGGATCGATGGCGCAAGCGCTGCGCGATGCAGGTTTCGGTCGCTGACTCCACCGTAGGCCCGGCACGGGCGGAAAATCGCTCGACGTAGCACTCCGAACGGTCCTACGTTACGTGACATGACGAACGCGAACCGACGATCGGCTCACGAGCGTGATCGAACGTTCGCGCACACTCTCGTCAACACTGCGATCGCCGGGCTGACCACCAGCTACCTGTGGTTTGCCCTCACGTTCTGGCTGTACCTGCAGACTCGGAACGTGATCGCGACCGGCGTGATCGGCGGCGGATACATGCTGTTGATTGCAGGGTCGAGTATCGGTTTCGGGACGCTCGTCGACCGGTTCCGCAAACTGGCGGTGATGCGTTGGTCCGCCGTGTTCACACTCGGCATGTTCAGCCTGTCCGCGCTCGTGTTCGTCGTGATGCCCGACACCGCTTCCGGCGACCTGTCGTCGCCGTGGGTCTGGTCGTTCGCCGTGATCGTCCTTGTCGGCGCCGTGGTCGAGAACATGCGAGCGGTTGCGTTGTCGACGACCGTCACGATCCTTGTCGACCCCGACCGCCGCGCCAACGCCAACGGCTGGGTCGGGACCGTGCAGGGCTTGACGTTCATGGTGACCAGCGTCTTCTCCGGCCTGTCCATCGGCTTCCTCGGGATGGGCGTGATCATTGCGATCGCGCTCGCCCTGGTGGCGGCGGGATTGATCGACCTCATGTTCATCACGCTCCCCGAGGAGTCCGAGCCCGCTGCGTCTGATGTGCACGGCACGTTCGACGTCCGGGGATCGTTACGGGCGGTGCGCTTGGTCCCCGGGCTGTTCGCTCTGATCGTCTTCTCGACGTTCAACAACTTCGTCGGCGGCGTCCATATGGCGCTTCTCGACCCGTACGGCCTCGAACTGTTCTCGGTGCAGACGTGGGGCGTGGTCTTCGCATTCGGCGCCACCGGGTTTGTGGTGGGCGGAGCGCTGATCGGGCGGTTCGGTCTCGGCGCCAACCCGATGCGAACCATGCTGATCGCCGTCCTGGTCACCGGCGTCCTCGGCGCGGTGATCGGGATCCGGGCGTGGCCGTGGCTACTCGTCGTGGGCGTGTGGCTGTTCATGATGGTCATGCCGGCGGTCGAAGCCGCGGAGCAGACGGTCATCCAACGGGTCGTCCCGCTTCCTCGGCAGGGACGCGTGTTCGGTTTCGCCGGAGCGTTCGAGGCCGCCGCGGCACCGGTGACGGCGTTCCTCATCGCACCGATCGCAGAGAACATCGTCATTCCGTGGGCAGACGCGGACGGCGCCTCGGTGATCCAACCGCTGTTCGGTGCGGGACCGGGACGCGGGATCGCGGTGATCTTCGCTACCGCGGGGGTCCTCACGATCCTGGCCGCGCTGTTCGCTTTCACCACCCCGGTCTATCGCGCGGTCGCCGACGAGTATCCAGCGGCGGCTGACGAGGGATCCGCGGTGCCCGCTGCGCAGGTATCCGTATCCGTGCCTACTCCAGATCCTCCGACGACACCAGACGACGTCGTGCCGACAGGAGAGTGACTTCCGGGCGCGCCGCAGCGTGCCATTCGACGGCGTCCAGGAGTTCGGTCACGTGCGCGGCGTCCGCGCTCACCACGGACAGCCCGACTCCGGCGCGCCGATACAGTTCACGATGCCCGGTCTCGGCGACAGAGACGGAGAACCTGCGATGGATCTCGGCGACGATCGGGCGGACCACCGACCGCTTCTCCTTGAGGGAGTGGACGTCGCCGAGGAGGAAATCGAGTTCGAGAGTACCGATCCACATAGAGTCGCTGACACTACCGGAAACGGACGCCGATCGGGTAGAGGTGCTGTGCGAGTGTTCGCTTGCGGGCGACGTTCTCGCGGACTGCATCGACGGTGAAACCGCCTGCGGACGGTCGCACGGGGATCTCGTCGACCTTGCCCGCGACGACCGTCCACCGTGACCCCGCATCGAGAAGCGCCTGGTGCTTGGTCGCGTAGTAATCGGGGCTGGCCGAGATCGCGACGCCGGACGCGCCTCCCGCCGCCGCGAGCAGGTGCGGGTGGTATCGGGTCGACAGCCAGGTGCCGCCCGGGGGGAGACCGTCGTGCCACGCGCTGCGGAACGGGATGACTCGGGCACCGTCGAGGCGGTCGGCCAGCATCGTCGGAATGGTGTAGTCGTGACCTGGGATGCACTCGACGACGGTCACATCGGACCCCGGCACCTCCCACTGATCCAAGACGGCCCGAATGTAGGAGGCCAGCGCATCGAGACCGGTGCCGCCTTCCCACGCGAATCCGTCGGTCAGGTCGCTCTGAGCACACAGCACCACCCCAGGCACGCCGGAGCCGGACACCCCGGACTCGGAACTACTGCCAGCGGACGGCACGCGGGGCGACAGCCAGCCGTCGTCGCCGGTGCGGGAGAGCCCAGGCACGCCGGCCAGCAGTCGCTCAGTCGGTGAGTCGCGGACGTCGAAGACGTCGAACCGAGCAGCCGCGTCGAGCATCGCATCATGTGCTCGCCCGGTCTCGGCCGGGGTGAGGCCCGCGCCGGTGGCGACTGCTCGCGCGCCGGTCCGCTCGGCCACGGCGGCAATCGCCGGAATCAGCCATCTGTGGTGCGGCCACATCGCATTGACGAAGCCACCGCCGACGAGATGAATCACCTCGGCCTGCAACAGCATGTCGACGCCTGCGTCATCGCGTGGGGAGACCCCGAGGTGGCTGGCGGCGTGCGCCACCCACTCCCACGGAGCGTCTGGGTCGACGCACGAGGGGTCGTCGCTGTTCGCGTAGTGCACGAACTGCCACAAGGTGTCGACGAAGACTGCGCGCTTGTTCGCGTGACGCAGCAGCAGGGCCGCATGACCCGGACGGGGGGAGTCGACGACTACTCGTGCCATCGGGCGACGGACCGCGAGCAGGCGTAGCCACGCCTCGGTGATCAGTTCGTCACCGTAGTTGGGGAACCCCGACGTAGTGACCAGGTAGATGACGTCAGCGGAATCGACGCGGCGGCGCAATCGCCCGCTCAGGCGACGTGCAGCGGAGATCGCGGACGGCACGGTGAGGGCGGGCAGAGGCGGTGTGGGCATTGCTGATCGGTTCCTCCGGCGAAGCCTGGTCAGCGCTCGGCGTCGCCGAGTAGGGCCGCGACGTGGTCGGGGACGAACTTCGACAGCGACCGCGGCGGACGGTGGTAATTGCCGGACTCGATCGGATGCTTCGGCAGCTTCACCCGTTCGCGCTCGACGTGCTCGTACTCGATGCTCGACAGCAGATGGGAGATCATATTCAGTCGCGCATTGCGCTTGTGGTCGGACTCGACGACGTACCAGGGGCTCGACGAGGTATCTGTGTGCACCATCATCTCGTCCTTGGCTCGCGAGTAGTCCTCCCAGCGGTACACCGACTCGAGATCCATCGGACTGAGTTTCCACTGGCGGACGGGATCGTCGCGGCGTGCGCGGAACCGACGGAGCTGTTCCTCGTCGGACACCGAGAACCAGTACTTGCGCAAGATGATTCCGTCGTCGATCAGCATCTGCTCGAAGATCGGCGTCTGCCGGAGGAAGCGGGTGTGCTCTTCGGGCGTGCAGAACCCCATCACCTTCTCGACACCGGCCCGGTTGTACCAGGAGCGGTCGAACAGAACGATCTCGCCCTTCGTCGGCAGATGCTCGACGTAACGCTGGTAGTACCACTGGCCGCGCTCGCGGTCGGTCGGTGCGGGCAGCGCAGACACGCTGCACACGCGAGGACTCAGGAACTCGGTGATCCGCTTGATCGCTCCGCCCTTGCCTGCCGCGTCGCGTCCCTCGAAGACGACGACGACCCGGGCACCCGTGGTGCGCACCCACTCCTGCAGAGCCACCAGTTCCGTCTGCAGTCGGAACAGTTCGGCTTCGTAGACATCCTTGGGGAGCTTGGGTTCGCCGCCCGACTTCTTACTCATGGCGCACAAGCCTAATCTGTCCGGTGACTCACTTGCCCCCGGACTCGCGACTCACCGTCAGTTCGAGCCCGATCGACGGATCGGCGACGTTCGTCAGCCGCATCCGATCACCATCGACCGTCGCTGTCGCTTCGCCGGACAGGACCGCGAGGACGGCTCGTTCGATGTCGCCCGCTTCGCCGGGACAAGCCTTCCGGGTGGTCGCGATCGGGCCGAACGTCACCTTCTGTGTCGGGCGGGACCCGGCAACCGTCGCCTCGCCGGTCATGCGGTTACAGCCGGTGAACCCGCGCAGCGTCCCCTCCGCGCCGATCGTGACGGTCGGAGCGATTTCCTCCAGGACGCGGGACGTCGTGACACCGTTCGCGGCGATGAGCGACTTCACCCGCCAGTTGGTGCCTGCGACGGCTCTATCGACCCGCTGGTCGAGGCGCACCTCGAGGTCTCCCCGAGACAGCGTGAGCCGCCGACCGTCGAGAGCCCAGGTCAACGGTGAGTCGAACAGGTCGCTCACCCATTTGTCCGCGGTATCCCGGGGTGGCGGGCACGCCATCATGGTGCCCATGAGCGGCCCGGCGCTCATCGTGGCGCCGTCGAACTCGACGGTCCCTCCGTGGCCGTTGCACCCGGCGTTAGCACTGATCCTGTTCTGGGGGCCGAAGCTCAGGACGAACGGGCCGCCGCCGGGGACGATGGCGTCAGTCGCATCGTCGGACACGTACGTCTTGCCGACCAGCCTGCCCGGATCGTTCTCCGAGTCCGCTGTGCCGCCGGGCCCGGAATTGCATGCGGAGAGCGCAGCGACGAGTGCCGCCCCCGTCGCAGCGACGCGGACGAATGCGATTGGGTGGGTACTGCCGCGGCGTCGTCGGTCCATACCGGCCACGGTAGTGCAGTCGGTCCGGCGCTCCCGTGTGCTCGCCGCGTACGGTAGATCACGATCGGCCAACGAATTCACGTGAGGAACAGGTAGCTAGTGGGAAAGCTCACGAACGCCATGTGGCGCATGCTCGGTGCTCAGGCGTCGCGCAATCAGTCGCAGTCCATCTCCCTGATCGAGCAGTCGTACGAACACTCTGAGTGGACCGAAGGGTTGTCCGACTCCGAATTCGCCGACGCCGCAGCCGATCTGGAGATCGATACGCCTGAGGGGCGGGTGCGATTCCTCGCCCTCATCCGCGAGGCCGGCGAGCGGACGGTGTCGATGACTCCATTTGACGTCCAATTGCAGGGTGCGCTGCGGATGCTCGACGGCGACGTCGTGGAGATGGCGACCGGCGAAGGCAAGACCCTTTCGGGCGCCATCGCGGCCATCGGCTACGCGCTCGAGGGCAAGCATGTGCACGTGGTCTCGGTGAACGACTATCTCGCGGGCCGTGACGCCGCGTGGATGAAGCCGCTCTACGAGATCTTCGGTGTGACGGTCGGTACCTTGTCCGAGCATTCGACGCGGGGGGAGCGGCAAGCCGCATACGCCTGTGACGTCACCTACGCCTCGGTCAATGAGATCGGGTTCGACGTCCTCCGCGACCAGTTGGCCTTGCACGAGGACGAACTCGTCTCGCCCGAACCGGAGGTCGTCCTCGTCGACGAAGCGGATTCGGTGCTCGTCGATGAAGCCCTCGTGCCGTTGATTCTGGCCGGGTCGACCGAAGCGGACACGCCGAACAGTGCGATCCACGAGGTGGTCTCGCACCTCAAGAGCAGGCACTACGACCTCGACGCCGACGGTAAGAACGTCTCGCTCACCGAAGACGGCGCCCGGTTCGTCGAGGACACACTCGGTGGCATCGACCTCTACGACGAAGAGCACGTCGGCACCACATTGGTGCACGTGAACGTCGCCCTGTACGCCTATTACCTGCTCGAGCGCGACGTCGACTACATTGTCCGCGACGGCGGGATCCATCTGATCAACGCCGCCCGCGGTCGAGTGGCGCGCTTGCAGCGCTGGCCCGACGGCGTCCAGGCCGCTGTCGAGTACAAGGAGGGCCTCAAGCCGACGGCGTCCGGCGAGGTGATCGACACGATCACCGTGCAGGCGCTGATGGGACGGTACCCGCGTGTTGCGGGAATGACGGGTACCGCGATCGCGGCCGGTGAACAGCTTCGTCAGTTCTACGGGCTCGGCGTCTCGCAGATCCCGTCGAACATGCCGAATATCCGCGAGGACGAGCCCGACCGCGTGTTCGACAACAAGGCGAACAAGATGGAGGCCGTCGTCGAGTACGTGCGGGAGGCCCATGAGACCGGGCAGCCGGTGCTCATCGGAACGCACGACGTCGCGCAGTCCGAGGAGCTCGCGTACTTCCTCGACCGCGCGGGTGTCTCGTCGGTCGTCCTCAACGCGAAGAACGACCCGGAAGAAGCGGCGATCATCGCCGAGGCCGGGCGCAAGGGTGCCGTCACGGTGTCGACCCAGATGGCCGGCCGAGGCACCGACATCCGGCTCGGCGGGTCGAAGGGCGACGATGACGAGCGCGACGAAGTCGTCGAACTCGGCGGTCTGTGCGTGGTCGGTACCGGCCGCTACGACACCGAGCGCCTCGACAACCAGCTCCGCGGCCGCGCGGGACGCCAGGGCGATCCGGGCCGTTCGGTGTTCTTCTCCAGCCTCGAGGATCCACTGGTCACCAAGAACCAGACGCACCTGCGGGACATCCGCCCGATCGACAGCGAAGGCTCCACGGGACCGCGCGGTGTCGAGGTGGTGCAGCAGGCGCAGCGGATCGCCGAGGGCGCGATGCTCCAGCTGCACGCCAACACCTGGGACTTCAACAAGCAGGTCAACGAGCAGCGGAACTCTATCGTCCGTCGCCGCATGGCCGTCCTGAGGACCGACCAGGCCCTCACCGACCTGAAGGAACTCGAAGCCGAGCGCTATCAGGAACTGTCCGAGACGGTCAGCGACGACGTGCTCGAGGACGTCGCACGGCAGATAGTCCTGTACCACCTCGATCGCGGCTGGGCCGACCACCTCGCCTACGTCGCGGACGTGCAGGCGAGCATCCACCTTCGGGCGCTCGGCCAGCAGAGCCCGCTCGAGGAGTTCCACAAGTTGATTTTCGCCGAGTTCACCAAGATCGTCGACGAGGCGATGGTCGCATCTCGTGAGACGTTCACGACCGCGAAGATCACTGCCGGCGGCATTGACTTCGCGGATGCGGACATGCACCGCTCGACCATGACCTGGACGTACCTCGTCCACGAGAACCATTTCGCATCGGCTGGCGCACAAGCGATTCAGGGAATCGTGGGCATCTTCAGATGACCGAGGAGCAGCGCGCCGACCGCTCCGATGCGATCTGGACAGTCCCCAATGCACTGTCGGTCGCGCGGCTGCTGCTTATCCCGGTGTTCATCTGGCTCCTCCTCGTCGAGGAGTCGGCAGGGTGGTCGTTCGTCGTGCTGTTCGTCTCCGGTGTCACAGACTGGCTCGACGGCAAGCTCGCTCGGTGGCTCGGCCAGTCGTCGAAACTCGGAGCACTGCTCGATCCGGCAGCAGACCGCCTGTACGTGATCGTGATCCCGATCTGTTTCGGCATCCGCGACTTCGTGCCGTGGTGGCTGATCGGCCTGATCATCGGACGCGATGTGCTCCTCCTGTTGTCCGCGCCGGTGTTGTCTTCGCGAGGTGTGACGGCTCTGCCGACGCTGTACGTCGGCAAGGCGGCGACCTTCGCCCTGATGAGCGCGTTCCCGTGGCTTCTCGCAGGCCACATCGACGGGATCATCGGGACAGTCACGTACCCGATCGGCTGGGCGTTCCTGATCTGGGGCGTTGCAATGTATGTCTGGTCGCTGGTCCTGTACTGGATCCAGACCGTCGACGTGCTGCGCACCATGCCCCGCGTTCCGAGGCGATCTGCGGCCTGATGCGGCCCGGGGCGCGGTCGGGCGATAAGATCGAAGCGTGATCCGGCCGGGGGATTTCCTTCGACGGACGCCCACCTTCCTCTCGAACCAGAAAGGCAGTTTCCGTGAGCGACACGAAGATCCCGGAGAATCTGCGGTACACCGCCGACCACGAGTGGGTCAGCAAGGTCGGTGACAAGACGGTCCGTGTCGGCATCACCGATTTCGCGCAGGACGCGCTCGGTGACGTCGTGTTCGTCCAGTTGCCCGACTCCGGTGACGAGGTTCAGACCGGGGAGTCGTTCGCCGAGGTCGAGTCGACCAAGAGTGTCTCGGACATCTTCGGGCCGCTCGACGGCACGATCGCGGCCGTGAACGACGCACTCGACGGTGCGCCCGAACTGGTCAACTCGTCGCCGTACGACGACGGCTGGCTCGTTGAGATCACCGTCGCAGACGACGTCGATGTGGACGGTCTACTGGCCGACTTGCTCGACGCGGCAGGCTACGCGGCCACGGTCGGAAGCTGAACGATTCGCTAACGATCCGTCACGTCAACGTCGACGAGGCCGCTGGATGTCAGCGGGGGCGGATATGATTCTGTAGTTCGTTCAATCGCGCTCAACCCGGGCGACGATGGGACGCAAGACGGTAGGTTCGAAGGCGAACGTTCGTCCTGCCGTACGACGTGCGTTTCAGCGGCGAAACGCATCTGGAATGCATATGAGAAATGGCGAAGTGGTCGCCGACCCCGGAACCCGGGCGCCGACCGCAGTGGTTAAGGAGATGTGGTGACCGGTAACGACAACGGCTTTGAAGCGCCTGTGGAGACGACCTCGGTCTTCCGGGAGGAGTTCATCAAGGAGATCGACGCGCCCGCGACGTCGGCGGAGCCCGGCGACACCGGTGTCGAGCGACTCTCGCCCGGAACCGCGTTGCTCATCGTCAAGCGCGGGCCGAATGCCGGTTCACGCTTCCTGCTCGACCAGGCCGCGACGTCGTCCGGCCGCCATCCCGACAGCGACATCTTCCTCGACGATGTGACCGTGAGTCGGCGCCACGCCGAGTTCCGGAGCGAGGGCGACGACTTCCAGGTCGTCGATGTCGGCAGCCTGAACGGGACGTACGTCAACCGTGAACCGGTCGACACCGCCACGCTCGCCAACGGCGACGAAGTCCAGATCGGCAAGTTCCGACTGGTGTTCCTGGCCGGCCCGCGCGCCGGGGAAGCCGGCCCCGCCGCATCGTGACCTCATCGGCTGCACGGTCGGAAGGAAGCGGCGATCGGACTATGTCCATCGGCGCCGTGCTCGCGGTCCTTTCCGAGGACTTTCCGGACGTGACGATCTCCAAGATCCGCTTCCTCGAAGCGGAGGGGCTTGTCACCCCGGACCGTGCTCCGTCGGGGTACCGCAGGTTCAGCGACGCGGACTGCGAGCGACTGCGGTTTGTCCTGACCGCGCAGCGTGACCGGTATCTGCCGCTGAAGGTGATCCGCGAACAACTCGACGCCATCGACACGGATGCGTCCGACACAGCGGGCGGTGCACGTCTGCTGTCGTCGGCGCGGACCGCAGTCGCCCCGGCGACGGATTTCTCTTCGCGCGGCGGTCGCGTGGCCCGCGAGACTCTCATCGAGCGGACGAACGTCGACTCCGCCTTCATCTCGGAGTTGATGCGAAACGGACTCCTGTCGGCCGGGCCGGGCGGTTTCTTCGACGAGGACGCAGTGCGTCTGGTCGAGGCCGCGGCAGCGCTAGCGAACTTCGGCGTCGAGACCCGGCACCTGCGCGCGTTCAAGGTGAGCGCCGAGCGAGAAGCTGGTCTGGTCGCACAGATCGCCGGGCCGATAGCCAAGGGCAAGGGAACCGGTGCGCGCGACCGCGCTGAGGAACTCGTCCGCGAGATGGCAGCGCTGTCGGTGACGCTGCACACGCAGTTGGTGAAGGCTGCCGTGCGCTCCGCGCTCGACTGACCCTCCACTCCACGAGTTCGTCTAAGGAGACACGATCATGGGCGAGATGCGAATCGTCGGCATCCGGGTGGAGCCGCCACAGAATCAGCCGGTCCTGCTGCTACGCGAGGTATCCGGTTCGCGATATCTGCCGATCTGGATCGGCCAGAGCGAAGCGGCGTCGATCGCGCTCGAGCAGCGGGGCGTGGAGCCGCCGCGGCCGCTCACGCACGACCTGATCGAACAGATCGTCGCGGCCTTCGATCGGACACTTGTCGAGGTGCGGATCGTCGACATGCGTGAGGGAACCTTTTATGCGGAGATGGTGTTCGACGGCGACGTCGTCGTCGAGGCGCGCCCTTCGGACGCGATCGCTGTCGCGATGCGAGTGGGCGCGCCGATCGTGGCCGCCGATGAGGTCCTCGACGACGCGGGACTGCTGATCCAGGACGAGGACGAGCCATCGCCGGATGGGGAGCCGGCCGAGTCGAGTGAGGAAGAGGTCGAAGCGTTCCGCGAGTTCCTCGATCAGGTGTCGCCGGAAGACTTCCTCGGGCCCGACGGGCCTACGGCGAGCTGAGACCGCTCGGCTATCTCGAGCGAATGAGAATCGCGCGAATATCGCCACTTGAGTCACATGAGTAACACCAGCCTCATTGGTAACGATCGAGTAACTGTGCGATCACTGTTGATGCACAGCTGAACCTGAAGTTGAGGTTTACGGTGTGTTGCGTTGATAGCCGGTCGTAATCCTCATAGTTTCTAACTCGACACCGGAGCCGTTCGCTTCGGTACAACACACATCGACCGTGTGCGGGAGTACCCTTTTAGAAGGACTCACGGCCAGGGTCCAGTTGCGCGAGGGAGTAACCGTGGGCGACAAGCCGACAGATCTTCGGACCGAAGGTGTCACCGAACCTGCTCAGCAGGAGCCGGTACAGCAGGAAGCCGTACAGGGTGGTCTCGACGACATCGCTCCGGGTCTGTTTCCCAACGACATCGTTCCTGACGAGCTCGTCGGGTACCGCGTCCCCACTGCGTGCCAGATCGCAGGCATCACCTACCGCCAGCTCGACTACTGGGCCCGAACCCAGCTCGTTGTCCCGTCGATTCGCGGCGCCGGCGGATCCGGTACCCAGCGCCTGTATTCGTTCAAGGACATCCTCGTCCTCAAGATCGTCAAGCGTCTGCTCGACACCGGCATCTCCCTTCAGAACATTCGCGTCGCTGTCGACCACCTGCGCCGTCGTGGCGTCGAGGACCTTGCTCGCATCACCCTCTTCTCCGACGGCACCACGGTCTATGAGTGCACATCGGCTGAAGAGGTCGTCGATCTCCTGCAAGGCGGACAGGGCGTGTTCGGAATCGCAGTGTCCGGAGCGATGCGCGAACTGACCGGCACGATCGCTGACTTCCCAGCCGAGCGTGCCGACGGTGGCGTCAGCGAGGAGTCTCCTGAAGATGAGCTCGCCGCCCGTCGTAAGAATCGGACGCGCAAGACGGGATAGCCTCGGCGCGGCCTACTGTGACCAGCGCCGCCAGCCGCAGCCAGCAGTGTGCTCGCCGCGAGTTGGTATCCTGACCGTGCGCCGCTACGCCACGGGAGAGCGTCGTCCGATCACCTCGGGCGTCCGCCGAAGGAGCAACACCTCTCCGTCAAACTCTCAGGCACCCGGGACCGTGGCATTGACGGCGTCTCTGGAAAGTGACGGGTCCGCTCGTCCGCCCACGGTGAAAGGCCGCGGTCACCCGCAGCCGAATCTCTCAGGCGTCGCTGCGCGACATGGACAGAGGGGGAGGGCCCAGTCCGAGCGTCGCTCGGACCTGACGACAGATAGGTCCCTCCTGTGACGGACACGTCCCTGCCGAATCCCGCCCCCTCCTCGCCGTTCTCGCAGCGGCACGTCGGCCCCGATGCGGCCGAACTCGCTCGCATCCTCGACATACTCGGTGTGGCATCGCTCGACGAACTCGCCGCCGAGGTCGTGCCCGCGACGATCGCGGACTCAACCGGCGACGACGGTGTCGCCACCGGACTCGACGCGTTGCCCGCCCCACTGAGCGAAGCCTCGGCCACCGCCGCGATGCGTGAGCTGGCGAACCGGAACGTCGTCGCCCGATCCATGATCGGCCTCGGATACTACGACACCCACACTCCGACCGTGATCAAGCGCAACATCCTCGAGAATCCGGCGTGGTACACCGCGTACACGCCATACCAGCCGGAGATCAGTCAGGGGCGCCTGGAGGTCCTGCTCAACTTCCAGACGATGGTGTCAGACCTGACCGGTATGGAGGTCGCCAACGCGTCGATGCTCGACGAGGGCACCGCAGCGGCGGAGGCGATGACATTGCTGCGTCGCGCGGCGAAGGCGAAGTCTCGGCGCGTCGTGGTGGACGGCGACCTGTTCCCGCAGACCCGCGCCGTCATCGACACGCGAGCCGAGCCCCTCGGCATCGAGGTCGTCGAAGCCGACCTCGAGCCGACCGCAGATGGTGCAGGACTTCCCGACGGCGACTTCTTCGGCGTCATCTTCCAGACTCCCGGTGCCTCGGGCTCACTGGTGGACGCCGGTCCGATCATTGAGGCAGCGCACGAGCGCGGCGCTCTGGTCGCCGCGGGAGTCGACCTGTTGGCTTCGACGCTCGTCACCCCGCCCGGCGAACTCGGAGCGGACGCATGTTTCGGCACCACTCAGCGCTTCGGCGTCCCGATGGGCTTCGGCGGCCCCCACGCGGGCTATCTCGCCGTGCACACTAAGGTGACGCGTCAGCTTCCGGGCCGACTCGTCGGTGTCTCAAAGGACGCCGACGGAGCCGTCGCCTACCGGCTCGCACTGCAGACTCGGGAACAGCACATCCGCCGTGAGAAGGCGACGAGCAACATCTGTACCGCGCAGGTACTCCTCGCGATCATCGCGGCGACCTACGCGGCCTATCACGGACCGGACGGCCTCAGAGAGATCGCGCGTCGCGTGCACGACACCGCGGCCGACCTCGCGAACCGGTTGACGGATGCAGACTTGAGCGTCGAGCACGACGCGTTCTTCGACACGATCGTGGTGCGCGTGGACGGCCGCGCTGCGGACGTCGTCGCGGCGGCCAAGACCGAAGGCGTCAACCTCCGACTGGTCGACGTCGACCGAGTCGGTGTCGCGTGCGACGAGACGACGACCGACGCGGACGTCGCCGTCGTCCTGCGCGCATTCGACGTGGGAGACGGCCGAGGGGCGCCTGCCCGGTCGATGTCGTTCGCTCGCTCGATCGAGAACCGAACGAGTGAGTACCTCACGCATCCGGCGTTCACCTCGCACCGTACCGAGACCGCGATGCTGCGTTACCTGCGCGCCTTGTCGGACAAGGACATTGCGCTGGATCGCAGCATGATCCCGCTCGGCTCGTGCACCATGAAGCTGAATGCAGCCACCGAGATGGAGCCGATCACGTGGCCGGAGATCGGCGGACTGCATCCGTTCGCTCCGCTCGGCGACTCCGAGGGCATCCGTGAGCTGATCACCACGCTCGAAGACTGGCTTGCCGCCGTCACGGGCTACGACCGGGTGAGCCTGCAGCCGAACGCGGGTTCACAGGGCGAGTACGCAGGACTCCTCGCGATCAGGACCTACCATCGGTCACGCGGTGACGAAGCCCGTGACGTCTGCCTGATCCCGTCGAGCGCGCACGGCACCAATGCGGCGTCGGCCGTCATGGCCGGACTGCGCGTGGTGGTCGTCGCCAGCCGCGACTCGGGCGACGTCGACCTCGACGATCTGCGCGCCAAGATCGACAAGCACCGTGACGAGCTGGCGGCCATCATGATCACCTACCCGTCCACACACGGCGTCTTCGAGCACGAGGTCACTGACATCTGCGGCGCCGTCCACGACGCGGGAGGCCAGGTGTACGTCGACGGGGCGAACTTGAACGCGCTCGTCGGATTGGCCCGACCCGGTCAGTTCGGCGGCGACGTCTCGCATTTGAACCTGCACAAGACATTCTGCATCCCGCACGGCGGTGGCGGTCCGGGTGTCGGCCCCGTCGCCGTCCGTGAGCACCTGGCTCCGTTCCTGCCGGGTCACCCACTCGCCGAGGAACTCGACCCGACCGGCATCACGATCTCGGCGGCCCCGTACGGCTCGGCGTCGATCCTCCCGATCACCTACGCGTACATCGCGATGATGGGCGCGCAGGGCCTGCGCGCGGCGTCGCTAACCGCGATCGCGTCAGCGAACTACATCGCGCGCCGCCTGGGCGACCACTACCCGGTGCTGTACACAGGCGAGAACGGTTGGGTGGGACACGAGTGCATCCTCGACTTGCGGGATCTGTCCAAGCAGACCGGCGTCTCGGTCGACGACGTCGCCAAGCGTCTTGCCGACTACGGCTTCCACGCCCCGACCATGAGCTTCCCGGTGGCCGGGACCCTCATGGTGGAGCCGACCGAGAGTGAGAACCTCGCCGAGATCGACGCGTTCATCGACGCGATGATCGCGATCCGCGGTGAGATCGCCAAGGTGGCCGACGGTACGTGGACCGTCGACGACAATCCCCTTGCGGGCGCACCGCACACAGCGGAATGCCTCGTCGGCGATTGGCAGCACGGCTATGACCGGATGACCGCCGTGTACCCGTCGGGACTGCCGTCCTCCGGAGGGCGGGTCAAGGTCTGGCCCGCGGTCCGGCGGATCGACGGCGCGTTCGGCGACCGCAACCTGGTGTGATGCGGCCGGCGGCTGGACGGGTTCGCCTAATTGGTTGCTGTGGAGGGGCGTACCTCTAGTCTGAGGGCGCGTTGGACGTTCCGTTCTTTCGTCCTGCAGGAGGAATGACCGGACCGTGCGCTCGAAGTCGGCCTTCGCCTCAATCATGGCCCAGTGGCCGCAGTTCGGAAACGTGTGCAGTTCGACGTGCGGAATCAGACGCATCGGAATGAGCGCCATGTCGAGGGGGCTGACTCGATCGTCTCGCCCCCACGTGATGAGCGTTTTGGCTCGAACCTTGTGAAACATCGCCCACTGCGGGGGTGCGTCGGAGTGATGCATCGACTGCATCATCCGCGCGAAGGCCGCCCGACCGTACATTCGACGGGCACTCTCCAGCGCGACGGGATCGGTGGCGAGCTCCCAGCGTTCCTCGATCATGTCCTCGGTCACGACTGCCGGGTCGTAGACCATCGAGTGCAGCCAACTGATCAACGCCTCTCGTGTCGGGCTCTCGGTGAATTCCTGAAGCAACTTGATGCCTTCGCCCGGGGTCGGGCTGAAGATGTTGCGCCCCACGCCGCCGATGGTCACCAGCTTGCCGATCCGGCCGGGGTGGGCGAGGTCGTAACCGATGCCGACACCTCCGCCCATCGAGTTGCCGATCACGTCGAACGTGTCGAGTCCCAGTTCGTCGACGAAGACCTCCACCGCCCTCAACGCGGTGGACATCGGGTGCCCGCCCCAATCGTCGCTGACTCCGAATCCGGGGAACTCGAGGACGAGGCAACGGAAGTGCTCGCCGAAGACGCCGATGTTGCCGCGAAAGTTTCGCCAACCGGACACCCCGGGACCTGAGCCGTGCAGCATCACGAGCGGCGGACCGTCGCCGTACTCGTGAAAACGCAGAACGCCGTCGTCGGTGGGCAGTTCACGCAGACTGCTGTCGTAATCGGGAATGACCGGAGCTGTGGTCATGATTCCTCCTTCGGAATGGTGTGCGCATGCGGGCAGTGGCTCCACGGAGCCGGTCATCGATTAGAGACGCGCAGGTTCTCGAGGGCCCCGCGGAAGAACAGGAGCGGGTGGCCCGTCCGATCGGCGGACAGATCGGTCACCCGGCACACGACGATGGTGTGGTCGCCTGCGTCGTGCTCCGACTGAACGGTCGCCTCGACGTGCGCCAGTGCCGAGTCGATGACGGGAGCGCCGTTGAGAGCGCGCCGGTGCTCGACACCGGTGAACTTGTCGGACCCCGTTCGAGCGAATTGGCGGCACAGGTCGACCTGCCGGTCGGCGAGGACGTTGATGCAGACGTTGCCGTCTCGTCGAAGTCGCGGCCAACTCGTCGACGTCTTGGCGGGACAGAATGCGACCAACGGTGGTGCGAGGGAGACCGACACGACGGATTGGCAGGTGAGCCCGACGGGTTCGGCGTCGTCGTAGGCGGTGACGATCGCGACACCAGTCGCGAAGTGGCCCATGACCTCTCGCAGCAGGTCAGATGAGATCGTGCCGTCGGCCGGACTCGGTGTCGGTGTCGGGGTGGCGGTGTTATGCATACGTGCTCCGTGGTCGGTGGCCGGGCGTCGGCAGGCGATGCGGTGAGGGGTGAGGGGTTGCCGGGGTGGACGATTCGGGGGGATCACCGTGCAGCCGGGCCAGTTGCGCGGTGATCCGCTCAGTGGCCACGCGCGCCCACCTCGTTGTTCACGGGACTCTGCTCCGTCGTGAACTGGCGGGTGACCTTCGGCAGCGCGATTGCGGCGACGAGACCGACGGCCGCAGTCGCGGCGACGAGAAGGAACGCCGAGACGAATCCGCCGTCGGAGTAGATGACGGCGCCTCCCGTCTCCTCGACGGGTAGATCAGCGACGAACCAGTTGTTCATGATCGCGAACGCCACGACCGGCAGCACTGCGGAGGACAGACTCTGGACCACGCCGGCGACACCCGCGGTGGACGCCTGCAACTCGGGCGGCGCGGCCTTGATCAACATGTTGGGGATCGATGCGTAACCCATGCCCATACCTGTCCCTACGACGCCGGCGAAAACGAATAGCAGGACCTTGTCGTCGTGGACCAGCGCAGTTGCAACACCGCCTATGCCGGACAGGATCATCGAGATCATCAGCAGAATCCGTGGGTGTGTGCCGCGCCCGCAAAGAACTCCGACGACGACGCCACCTAGCATGGTCATGCCGCCCAGTGGCACCTGGAAGATGGCGTAGCCTTCGGCGGTGAGGCCCCATCCGTAGCCGAGCCCGAACGTCTGTGGGGTCATCGCCATGATGGGCAGGATCACCGAGAACACGGCCCCGAGGCCGTAGATGCTCCCGGCAGCAGTGACCGTCCACGCGATGCTCGGGCGTCGCAGCAAGTCGAGTCTGATCAACGGGTCGACGACACGGGACGCGCTGCGGTACCAGGCTGCCGTGAGGATCAGCCCGACGACGAGAAACGTCAGGGTCGAAGGAGCCGCCCAGCCCCACTCCGGTCCGAAGCTGACCGCGATCAGGACACCGGCCAGTCCAGCTCCGATCAGGATGGAACCGAGGATGTCGAGCGATGCGTGGAGGCGAATCGACGACTCCGGTGTGGTGCACACGATCATCACCAGACACACCGCGAGGACCGCGGTGAAGAACCAGAACAGGCTGCGCCAGCCGTAACCGTCGATCAGCCAGCCGGTCAGAAACGGTGCGGCGACGGTGATCAGTCCGCAGCCTGCCGTACAGATGCTGACGGCCAGGGGGACGGTCTTCTTCGGAAAGACGTCACGGATCAACGAGTAGCTCAGGAACAGTGTCGGGACGAGGACCCCGGACAGTGCACGTCCGAAGATCATCACCGCGTAACTCGTCGCAACGGCCGAGATCACTGATCCCAGCGCTGACACGGTGATGCAGGCGACGATCACCTTCCGTTTTCCGACGATGTCCGCGAGCTTCCCCAGGAGCGGGGACAGGACTGCGCCCACCAGTAAGAAGGCGGTGATCAGCCATGCGCCCTGGGCCGTCTGGTACTCGGCTGAGATGGGCAGGATGGCCATCGAAACCATCATGTAGCTGACGCTCAGAAGCTCGAGGACCAAGACGAGGGACAGTAGAGACAATGCGAGACGCGGCGTCCAGCCGGAGCCATCGGCGTCTACACGGGGTGAGACGACGTTGGAAGGTTCGGACATGTGTGGATTCCTTTCTGGCCCAGGCTGTTCGGGCAGTGTCCCGCGCCTGGTGAGGGACTATGCCTGTGGACCGGGCGAGTTCGTGACGTCAACCGAGCGCACAATCGGGGGATCGTCGATGTCGGCGGTGAGGTCGGCTGGGGTGGACGTGCTCACGCGGTCGGCTGCGTGGTGGGCGGCGATGTACCCGTAGACCAGGCCCTGGCCGATCGTGGCTCCCGCCCCGGGATAGCGCTTGCCGAAGGCATTCGCTGCGTTGTTGCCGATGGCGTAGAGCCCGTCGATGACGTCACCGGAATCCGTGGTGACTCGCGCTGCGCTGTCCGTGCGCAGGCCACCACAGGTGCCCAGATCGGAGAGGACCACTTTGACCGCGAAGAACGGGCCGCGCGTCAACGGTCTCAGACATGGGTTGGGGTGGTTGCTCGGGTCGCCGTAGTATCGATCGTAAGCACCGGATCCTCGGTGGAAGTCGTCGTCTACTCCTGCTTCCGCGAGTTCGTTGAACCTAGCGACGGTGCCTCTCAGATTGGGCAGGCCCGTCGCCGCGGCGAGTTCGCCGACGGTCTCGGCCCGATAGGCGATCCCGGCGTCGAACCAGTCCTGCGGGATCTCGGCGTGCGGAAAGAGCTCGCCCGCGAAGACATAGCTGTTCCGATACTTCTTGTCGAAGACGATCCACATCTGGCCAACTGGTCGCTCCCCGGCTTGCCGAGACAGCACCTCCTGGCCGAAGCTCATGTAGTCGGTCGACTCGTTGATGAACCGATCGCCGAATCGATCAACCATCAACGATCCGGGCAGAGATCGCTCGGCGAGCATCACTTTGGGGCTCTGACCAGGCAATGGGGCGACGGCAGGGAACCACCAGGCCTGCTCGAGCAGGTCCAGTCCCGCGCCCACATCGGTGCCCGCGATGAGTGCGTCACCTGTGTTGCCAGGGGAGCCGAGCGATAACTCCGGAAGGTCCCCGAGTTGATGTCGGCGACGTAGATCTGCTGCGTGGTCGAAGCCGCCGGTGGCGAGGACGACGCCTCGAGGGGCGTGCACAGTGACCTCATTCCCGTCCTGCTCGACGACGGCGCCAGTCACCCGACCGTCGACGGTGAGCAGCCGCGCCAGAGCGGTGTTCCGCCATACCGGGATGTCCGAGCGGAGCACAGCGTCGTAGAGGCCTGCGGCCAACGCCTGACCGCCCGCGACGTACTCCCGGCCGAGTGCTTTGCCGACCAGCCCCTGTGACAGGCGGCGCGCGGCCCGCCCCAGCCCGCGCCGCGGGAGCGTCACCATCAGGTTGATGAGTCGGTAGTCGATGCCGGTGATCGGCATGGGTACCGGAGCGGCCATGCTGCCTGCCCGCAGATCGTCGCGGTGATCCCCGAGGAGCGCGACGTCGAACGGTTTGGATTCGCAGGTGCGCCCGACGGCCGAGCCGCCGGGCCGTTCGGCGTGGTAGTCCGAATAACCCTTGGACCACATGAAGTCCAGGCGGGTCGTCCGCTGCAGGAGTCGGACGGCGGACGGGCCGAACCGCAGGTAATTCTGCCAGCGTTCGGGCGTCGCGCTGTCGCCGACGATGTCAGAGAGGTACTCGTGGGCCCGGTCCACGGAGTCGTCGCCGCCGTCGGCGTCGATCACCGGGTTGCCGGGGATCCAGAATGCGCCGCCGGACAGCGCGGTGGATCCGCCGACTTTGTCGGTCTTCTCGACGATCAGAACGTTCAGCCCCAGTTCGTGGCCTGCGAGCGCTGCTGCCATCCCCGTACCGGAGCCGACGACGAGCAGGTCGACGTCGATAGTCGCTGCGTTCGGCGCGGTGCGGCTCATGCGAGCAGTCCCGGAGTCGGTTCGGTGCGGGTGGTCATCGGCAGCACACCGTCTCGCGCGGCACCGTCGATCGTGGCGTGCAGCGCCGGACACAACTGCCTCGGGCTCCCGGTTGAGCTGCCAGCAGTCTCGGCCGCCGCGTGCGGGCACTGCTCGCCAGCGTCGCCGAGCCATTGCACACTCGTATGGCGCGGACTGTACTTCTCGGCGAGGACCGCGGTGCCGCACTGATCACAAGAGATTCGGAACATCTGACCCTCAGCCCTTCGCGCCTGCCGCGAGCCCGGCCTTCTCGGCCGCCGCGACGTTGTTGGCGACTTCGGCGTCCCAGTACTCGTTGGCCTTCGTGACGTCGACGTCGAACTCGAAGCGACGGACCATGTCGTCGCGCACGTCGTCGCGGTCGACGTAGAACTGCTCGTACCAGCGGCGTAGTTGATAGACGGGGCCGTCGTCCTCGCACAGCAGCGGATTGTCGATGCGCGCCTTGTTCTTCCAGATCACCACGTCTTGTTCGAAAGTGTCCATGGTGCCCTGCCCGAACTGCGCGGCCAGCTCGTCCGCTCGTTCGGTCGTCATCTCCGGCGTGCGCTTGACCATGACGCCGTACAGCAATTCGAACGCATCCGAACGAATCGGGTAGTGACAGTTGATGAGAACGATCTCCAGACCGTCGTCGGCCACGAGTCGATTGATCATGTACGACGGCCCGTAGTACGACGCGTACGACTGAGTGACGCTCTCCTCGCCGAAGTTGACGTAGTCCTTGCCTGTCATGTCGGCGCGTGGCTTGAACGACATCTCCTGCGTGGCGAACTGCTGCTCGAAGATGTTCCGGAAGTGAAGCGGCTGATTCAGATGCACATAGAAGAAGTGCGCCATGTCGACGACGTTGTCGACGACCTCGCGGCAGTGGGACCCCGTGATGGTGACCGAGTTCCAGCTCCAATCGGTCCACTCGCCGCTGCCGTAACCTTCGATGGTCGGAATGTAGTCCTCGGGGGCGCCGCCCTCGGGGTCGTTCCAGACGAAGAGCTGACCGTTGCGCTCCATCGTCTTCCACGCCCGGGTCTTTGCCAACGGCGGCACTCGCTTGGCGTACGGGACCGACTTGCAGCGCCCATTGCCTCCCCAACGCCAGGAATGGAACGGGCAGGCGACTTCGTCGCCTTCGACCGATCCCTGGGACAGATCTCCGCCCATGTGTCGGCAGTACGAGTCCAGGATGTTCAGTTTTCCTTTCGAATCCGACCAGACCACGAGTTTGCCGCCGAACGCATCGATCCCGTGCGGCCGACCGTCCCGGAACGAATCGGCCAACCCCAGACAATGCCAGCCACGGGCGAACCGCTCGGGGTTCTGACCGTTATCGATATCCCGGACGTCGTCGGGCGCATTCACAGGCTGTGTGATCGTCATTTCACGTCTCCTCACTCGGTGTTCACTGTGCTGCCCATCACAATGGCGAGCATCTATGGGGCGCCGCCAAACGTTCCCGGTCAACGGGAACGCACATCGGTGGGCGATCGGAGCGACGGAAGCTGGACCCACTGTGGACCACCGGGGTCCGCACCGAGACCAGTAGTGAGGACACGATGCGAATCGGCCTGTTCACCCCCGTCGTAGCCCAACCCCCCGGGGCGAGTCCGTGGGAACGTGGCGCAGGCATCGATGATCTGGCGGTGATCGCATCGGCCGCTGATCGGCTCGGCTTTCACCATCTCACCTGCTCCGAGCACGTCGCGGTCCCCGCCGGCGCAGGCGCGGTCCGCGGCGGCACGTACTGGGACCCGCTCGCCACCTTCGGATTTCTGGCCGCCCGGACCGACCGGATAGCCTTCGTCACCCAGGTGCTGGTCCTCGGTTATCACCATCCGTTGGCGATCGCGAAACGCTACGGAACTCTCGACGTCGTCACCGGCGGCCGCGTGGTGCTCGGAGTGGGCGTCGGCAGCCTCCGTGAGGAGTTCGAGCTGTTGGGGGCCGAGTTCGACGGTCGGGGTGCGATCGCTGACGAGGCGATGTCGGCCTTGCGGGCGTCTCTCGGTCGGTCGACCCCGACCTATTCGGGGCAGTACTTCGAATTCGATGACGTCCTCGTTGAACCACATGCGACACGGACGGACGTCCCCCTGTGGGTGGGTGGTCGATCGATGAGGTCGTTGCGTCGAGCACTGTCTCTCGGCGACGGTTGGGTGCCGTTCGGCCTCTCGCACGAAACGCTCGAGAAGATGCTGGCCGAGTGCCACGTGCCGCCGGACTTCGAGCTCATTCTGCAAGCCGGTGGGATTCTTGATCCGCTCGGCGACCCGTCGGCGTGTATGGCAGCGCTGGAGGCGACGCGTGACGCAGGCGCGACCATCGCCACCGCGACGATCCGGGCAGACGGAGCAGCCCACTATTGCGAGCAGTTGGTCCGGCTCACCGAGGTCGGCCGTGACGTCGGCGTGGTCTTCGACTAGACCGCAGGTAGACGTCTTCGACGAGACCTCTCGGCGCGATCAACCCGGTGTCGATCGCGCCGAGAAGAGTCAGCGCATCAGCACTTGACCGCCGTCTACCGGCAGCGAGTGGCCCGTGATGTACCTGGCCTGGTCGCTGCACAAGAACGCGACTGCCGCCCCGATGTCATGCTCTGGATCACCGAACCGGTGCAACGGGACGGTGCGCAGATACTCTTCGGCTTCGTTCGGCCGAGCCTCCGACCACTGTGACAATGCCGGTGACATCGCCAGCGGCAGGATCGCGTTGACCCGGATCCCGTCGTCCGCCCATTCGCACGCCGCCGTCCGTGTCAGCGAACGGACCGCCTCTTTCGCCGCCGCGTACAGCCCGTACCCAGACGGGTCCCACCGGACGCCCGCCGCCGATCCGAGATTGACGACTGCTCCGTCGCCTTTCAAGTGCGGATGGCACAACGTCATGAGGCGCCAGGTGGCGAGCGGGCCGGAGTCCATGATCTGTCGGTACTCGTCTTCGGTGTGGTCGAGGAGGTGTCGGTTGAAGGTCGTCTGTGCGTTGTTGATCAGGATCGACGGCCCGCCGAACGTTCGAACCACCTCGTCGACCATCTGCGCGGAATCGTCGGGGTCAGTGACATCGCATCGCACCGCGTGCGCGGAGAGTCCGCGAGATCGGAGTTCGGCAGCCACCGCCTCCACTTTAGGGAGAGTTCGCCCTACCGCCACGACACTCGCCCCGCGAGACGCGAGAGCGCTCGCGATGCCTCGGCCCACTCCTTGTCCCGCTCCGGTCACCAGGGCTACTGCGCCGGACAGCTCGCCGATCTGCGGCTCAGGCATCGGTCGTCGTCCTCGGAATCTCGGGAGCGGACGCAGCGGCACGTCGCGCAGCGCTCGGCATTCCGAGAGATTCGACGTTATCGGGCGTGCCGAACGCTGCGTCTGGATCTAGAACACAGTGAGTGCGGCCGTAGACGGTGTACATGCACCGGTTGCAGTGCGTGCACAGAGTCTGCTTAGCGCGGTTGTCGCGGATGGAGTTCACCAGGTCGGGCTCGCGCAGGAGCGCACGACCCATGGCGACGAAGTCGAATCCCTCGTTCAAGCCCGTGGACATGTGGTCGTAATTGGTGATACCGCCCAGCAGGATCAACTGAGTTCTCGTCATCACGGGCACGAACTGGCGAGCCGACTCCAACATGTAGAGGTTGTAATACGGGTATTCGCCTAGCATCTTGCGACCGAACGCGTACACGCCGGTTTTGAAGGGCTGCGGCATCACCGACGCGAAATCGCGGACCGGCACATCGCCACGGAACAAGTACATCTGCTTCATCACCGACGAGCCCTGCGTGAGTTCGAGGGCATCGAGGTTCCCGTCCGCGTCGAGTAACTGGGCCGTCCGGAGCGACTCGGCCAGGTCGATACCGCCCGGGACGCCGTCGTCCATACTGATCTTCGCGGTCACTGCGATCGTGCCGCCGACCGCGGTACGGACCTCGCGGGCGATCTCCCGGACAAGCTTGCTCCGTGCGTCGATTCCGCCGCCGTAGGAGTCTCTGCGGCGGTTGAACAGCGGGCTCAGGAACGAACTCGGCAGGTAATTGTGGCCGAAATGCAGTTCGACGGCGTCGAATCCGCAATCGGCGGCCAGTACAGCAGCGTCACGGAAGTGCTCGATGACGCCGGATATCTCGGCGGCGCTGATCTGTCGGCAGTACTCCAGCGACGTCGGATTGACCATCCGGCTCGGCGCCATGGCGGTGACGCCGGTGATCTTCTTCGATGAGACCGGGCCGCCGTGCCCGAGTTGCGCAGAGATCGCACCGCCTTCGGCGTGTACTGCGTCGGTGAGCTTGGATAGACCTGGCGCCGCTCGCTTCGACATGAGGATTTGCCCCGGCGCCGAAGCGCCTTCCTTACTTACGCAGCAGTACGCGACAGTGGTCATGCCGACACCGCCGCGCACGTAATCCAGGTGGAAATCGATGAGCTCATCGGTGACCAGTCCCTCGGGGGAGCGCCCTTCGGACGTCGCCGACTTGATTATCCGGTTCGACAGCTTCACCGGACCGATGCGTCCGGGTTCGAATGGGTCGCCCCGGTTCATCGCGTCATCACCGGCACGAATGTCGCCCTAGCGCTGCTCTTCATAACAAGGCTTCTCACAAGATCTCCCTACTTCGAGGCTTTGTTCTGACGTGGTGCACCTCACACTTCCAGTGCGATCGGCTCGTGCACGCCACATTCCCGCCTTGTGGGAAGAGCACCCGCCCGTGTCCGGCTCAGTCGTCTGCAGAGGACTCGATCATCGGGTTGACGCGCATATTGTGGTCGATCCGCTTCTTCGCAGCGAGCAGAATCGGTACCAGTCTGGTGTCGAGTTCTGCCAACGGCGCGCAGATCGAGATCGCGGCAGAAGTACGACGCGCCGTCGACGAGTCGTCGCTGGCCGCGCTGACCGTCGTGCCGAAACAGCCGACACCTGGAACGCTTTCGCCCCGCTCGATCGAGTATCCGCGCCTGCGGATCACGTCGAGCTCCTGTCGTAGTGCGGCGGTCGACGTGACCGTATCGGCGGTGAGTTCTGTCAGCGGCTCGATGCCGCGCAGGTAGTCGTCGGATTGGACGGCGAGCAACGCCTTTCCAACGGACGTGGTGTGTGCGGGCCGGTGCGCACCGATCCTGGTGGGCACTTCCCACTGGAAGCGGCCCGACCCGAGCTTCTCCCAATACACTGAGTCGGCGCCGTCGAGGTAGGCCATGTGCACGACGCGGCCAGTCTGCAGCTGCAGCCAACTCAACGTCGGCATCGCCCGGCGATAGAACCAGTGAGTCCGGAGGCCGTTGGTTCCCAGGCCGAACAGCCGGACGCCGAGCTCGTAGTTGGTGCCCACGCGGAAGAGCCATTTGCGACGCTCCATCTGAACAAGCAGTCGGTGGGTGGTCGATCGGGTGAGGCCGGTCCTCTCCATCACCCCGGAGAGAGTGAGAAAACCTGCCTCTTCGACGGCGTCGAGAATCATGTCGATTCGATCGAGCATAGACAGCGACGGTCCGTTGTCTCTGCCGTCCTCCATGGCGCCTCCAGCGTGGTCACAGGTCGAAGTCAGTCGGCGGAAGGCCTGCCCCCGATCACGGTAGCTGTCGGCCGACTCGGCACTGCTATCTTCCCATCATCGCGGCGACGGCAGCGGCCTCCGCCAGGACACGCTCGCCACGCGGGAACTGCGACCGTGCACGAGCACCCTCCTGTTCCGCATCGACCACCCACACCGGTCCGTCAGCGATATGAGCTAGTCCTTCACGAGCCACGTCGGCCGGCTCGGACACTCGAAGACCGGGGGCGTCGAAGTTCAGTCCGGCGCGGGCCATCGCAGGCGTGCGGGTGACGCCGAGGACCAACTCCACGACGTCGACGCCGCGGTCGCGCATCTCCCACCACAGTCCCTCGGCGAAGACGCGGCTGAACGCCTTGGCCGCCGAATATATGCTCTGATGACCGGAGCCGACGAAACCGGTGACCGAGCCGAGTAGGACGATGCCGCCGCGGCCACGCTCTGCCATGGGTTTGCCGAACAGCTGAACCAGTTCGAGTTGTCGGTCGATGTTCAGCGTCATCACGTCGCGGAACCGTTTCATGTCGCCGAAGACGAACTCGTTGCCGTACGTGTTGGCGCCTGCGTTGAAGATCAGCAGTCCCACTTCGCGGCCGGAGGTCGCCGCAGCTATGTTCGCTACCGCGTCGTCGGCCAACAGATCCTGAACGAGAATGCGGACGTCGGTACCGTGCTTGCGTGCCTGCTCGGCGGTCGACTCGAGCGCGTCTTTGTTGCGCGCGATCAACACCAGGTTCAGTCCCGACCTGGCCAGTTCGTCCGCGAAGACAGCACCGACCCCTTCGGACCCGCCTGCGATGACCGCCCAGGGTCCGTACTTCTCGGTGTCGATCGATGTCGATGTCGATGTCATGGGGTCGTCCTCCTGAATCGTGTGAGCATGAAGGTGGAAGCGGGGCGAAGCATCGTTATGAGATGACCGCGAGCGGCTCGCTCCCGGACCAGTCGTGGCCCCAATAGCTGTCGGCGGTTATCTCTTCGGTCGTGTACTGGCTCTCGTCGACCAAGACGCCGTCAGTGCCGAATTCGATGTCCCAGCCGCCGGGGGCCCGGACATAGAACGAGAGCATCTTGTCGTTGGTGTGCCTGCCCAGGGTCGACGACAGCGATGTGCCTTCAGTGACGACACGGTCTTGTGCCTGCCCGACGGTGTCGAGGTCGTCTACCTCGACCATGATGTGGATCAGACCTGGGCCCTGTTTCGGCGCAGGCATCATCGCGAGACTGTGGTGGCGCTGGTTGACACCGAAGAAGCGGATCCGCATCGGGCCAACTTCCGGCGGCGTCTCGAGCCGGAATGCGCCACGTGGCAGGAAGCCGAGGGTCTTGACGTAGAACTCGTACGCTTCATCCTGGTCTGGGACCGGGATCACCACGTGGCCGAGGCCTTGGGCTCCGGTCACGAAGCGCGCACCGAACGGAGTGATAACGGGACGGTGGTCCAGGACCGCGCCGAAGAACACCTCGAGCGGAATGCCTGCGGGGTCGGTGAAGGCGATGGCGGCCTCGACTCGACGGCTACTGGCTTCGTCCGGGGAAAGATCCCGGACTTCGATTCCAGCGGCGACGACACTGGCCCGAACGCGCTCCATACTCTCGCGGTCGCGGACCTCCCAACCGACGACAGCGACTTTGTCGGTATCGCCGGGACGGACGATTATCCGCGCGGCGCGTTCGTCGAGACGAAGGTATAGCGCATCGTCGTCGGGACCGGACCCCTCGGCGAAGCCGAGGACCTCCAGTGCCAGAGTGCGCCAGCGTGGCACGTCGGTGGTCACGATCTCGACGTAGCCGAGCGCCTTGACGTCGGCGCCATACGGGTGGGAAGTCATCATTGGTTCCTTTGCTGTGTGTGGGTGGAGACGCGTCAGATCATTTTTCGCAGCGGTCCCGCGGGTTCGGCTCCGAGCGAGCTGAGTGTGGCGGCGTGGTAGACCGTGTTCGTCGCGTGGATCGCATGGTGAATGCAGGCCTGACTGTCGCGCCAGAAGCGTTGCATCGGTTGATCCATCCGAAGGGCATTGCCTCCGCAGCGTGCATAGATCTCGTTCGCGGCGCGCGCTGCGCGCCAAGCTGCTCGTACCTGGGTGGCGCGGCCCGCGGCACGCTCAGCGAACGTCGGCGTGTCACCGCGCTCGGTGACGTCCCAGAAGTACTGGGCGTTGTCGATCAACTCGCGGCGGGCCGCCCGGAGATCCGCCATGTACTCGCCGAACTCGAACATGGTGTACGGGTCGTCTTTGACGTTGACGCCGTTAGCATCGATGCGGTTCGCCTGGTAGGTCGAAGCCTGCCGCAGCAATCCCTCGCAGATGCCGATCGTCGCGGAAGTAATGCCGAGCGGGAACATGTTCGACCACGGCATCTGATAGAGCGTCTGCGTGCGGTCCGATCGGCGTTGACCGTCGCCGCCGGACACGTCCTCCCATGACATCGTGCGGTATTCGGGCACACGGCACCCCTTGATGACCAGATCTTTGCTGCCGGTACCCCGGAGCCCGACGACGTTCCAGGAGTCGTCGACGATCGTGTAATCCGTGCGCGGGATGATCACGTGGACCATCTGCGGGGGCTGCGCCATGCTTCCGTCGGCGTTACCCATCATCGCGCCCAGGAACACCCAATCGCAGTGGTCGGTTCCCGACGAGAACTGCCACGAGCCGCTGAACCGATAACCGCCGTCGTCCTGGGGGATCAGGACGCCGCCGGGCATGTACGGGGAAGCCATCCAGATGCTGCTGTCGGTACCCCAGACCTCTTCCTGGACGCGGCGATCGTTGTACGCCAGCTGCCATGGGTGAACGCCGCACACGCCAAGTACCCATCCGGCGGCCGGGTCGAGGGACGCCAGCCTCATCACGGTCTCTGCGAAGTCGCGTGGATGGAACTCGTAGCCGCCGTAGTCGGCGGGTTGGAGCATCCTCATCGCTCCTGATTCCTTCAACAGCTGCACAGTCTTGTCTGTGAGCCTGCCGATGCGCTCGGCTTCGGCTCCCTGCGCGAAGAACTCGTCTGCGTGTTCGTTGATGTAGTCGAGAACCGTGTTCGGCATCCTTGTCTCCGATCATGGCGGCTGCGGTGCGCCGTGGTGTTCTACAGAATTTCTGACACCATGCTCACGTCTCATGTAGAACGTGATTCCGAAGTTCCCGCTCTACGGGAAGAGTGCCGGCCGGGCCCACAAATCCTGGCCGACTGGGTTCGTGGATAACACGGAGAATGACCGCGACGCAGTCGCCCGGACAATCGCTGAACTCAACGCCCGGGTGGCGTATCTGGAAGACAGGCAGGCCATCGTGGACCTCATGACCACCTACGGTCCGGCCGTCGATGCCGGAAGTGCCGATGCAGTCGCACGGGTCTGGACCTCCGACGGTGTATATGACGTCGACACCGGTGTGATGTGTGGGCGGGAAGAGATCGCCACGATGGTGCGGGGCGACATGCATCAGGGCTATGTGCGCGCAGGGTGCGCGCACATCATGGAACCTGGGCGCATTCGCGTCGATCGCGATACCGCAGTCGCCACCGGAAAGTCGATGCTGATCGTGCACGGTGGCGACGGTTTCACCGTGCTACGCGCCACCGCGAATCGTTGGGAATTGGTCCGAACCGACGAGGGATGGAAGTGCGCTCGTCGAATAGGCCGCGTACTGGACGGTCGTTCGGAGGCCCGCGAACTCCTTGCATCGGCGGGCGAGTGACCGCGCAGTCGGACGCCAGCAGTTCGCCAACTGCTGCAGTGTGCGTCAGGGGACCCCGACCTGGTCTCGGACGTCGACTCCCAACGCTGGCATGATCTCGGCCCTCACGTGCCGCACCAATGTCATCGCGGCCGGTCCGCGCAGCGTGACGCCGTCGGCGACGCCGGTCGCTACGATGTCGCGGAGCAGCCCGACGAGGGTTCCGACCGTGCCGGGATGCACGATCGTCCCGGTCCGCGCGCCCGGCGCCCACCCGGGGTGTGCGTCGGCGTACTCGGCGAACGCCTCCTTCACGGTGTCGGCGACGTGGACGTCGATGTCGACGAACACCGGCCGGGTCGACCGAGCGGTCGCTGCGGCGGCCTCGCCGAGGCTCGACGACCGTATTCGGGTAGGCGGTGCGTCCGCGGAGGAGTCGGTGAGTTCGGTCCAGGCGGTGTCGTCGGACTCGACGGCGATGCGTAGCACATTCATGCGGGGTGCTCCTGCTCGAGAAGGCGGAAACGGCTGTGGTGGAAAATGATCGGGTCGACGTCTGGAGTTACGAAGTGACCGTGCACGGCCAGTAGGGCGATCACGTGATCGCCTGCCGGAACCAGTCGGTCGACCCGAGTGTGAAACCCTGCCACCGCACCGTCCAGGTGGATCGCGCCGTCGTCGCTCGCCGCCCAGTCGGTTCCATCGAATCGCTCGGATGCGGGTCGGCGGAGTTGGTCGGCGAGCGCGCGCTGCCCGTGACCGAGGACAGTTACACCCCAGTAGTCGGCCTTGCGAAGCACCGGCAGGGTGGTCGATGTGCGGGCGATGTTCACCGAGACCAACGGCGGATCCAGGGACACCGAGGTGAACGACGACGCGAGCAGGCCGACCGGACCGTCCGGCCCCAGTGCGGCTACGACGACCAACCCGGACGGCACATGGCCGAACACGCGGCGAAGCTCGGCTTGATCGCTCGCCGCGGTGACCGCGCTTGGACTGGATCGTGTCGTGCCTGTGTGAGGTTCGGATGCAATAGTCATGGTCTCCCTACTTGCCTGGATTCCTGCGGTCGGGGTGCGTAGCGGCGGAATGGAGCGGATCAGCGTCCCGCCGGGACGAAAGGGGTGCCGGTACTCGTCGACAGCGACGCCCGCGCCCCGTCGAAGAGCCCGCGCCGGGTCAGTTCGGGGATGACCCCCTCGCCGAACCAGTAGAGCTCTTCCAGGTGCGGGTAGCCCGAGAGCACGAACTCATCGATGCCAACAGCCGCGTACTCGGCGATCAGGTCGGCGACTTCGGCGTGCGATCCGACGAGTGCAGTGCCCGCTCCGCCACGGACCAGTCCGACTCCCGACCAGAGGCCGGGGTACACCTCGAGGGCGCGCGGATCCCGCCACGACCCGTCGGCGCGATGCGACTCGTGCAGTGCGCGCATGGCGGCCTGCCCGGTCGATTCACTGCGGCCCAGCCCCGACTGCACTTGAGAGACGGTCTCCTCGTCGAGGGCCGACAGGAGGCGCCCGGCCTCAGACCACGCCTGCTCGGACGTGTCCCGAGCGATCACGTGGAGTCGGATGCCGAACCGTACGGTCCGCCCCTGCTGTTCGGCCAGGGATCGGATCCAGTCGATCTTCGCGGCGACGGCGACGGGCGGCTCACCCCACGTGAGGTAGACGTCGCTGTGCCGAGCCGCGACGGGGCCGGCCTCCGGGGACGAGCCGCCGAAGTAGATCGGCGGCACCGGATCCGGAAGTGATGGGATACTCGCGTTCTCGACGGTGATGTGCTCGCCGCGGAATGTCACGTTCTCGCCTGTCCACAGGCGACGGACGATCGACAGGAAGTCATCGGTGCGCGCGTAGCGGGACGCTTTGTCGAGGCTGTCACCGTACGCACGCTGTTCGGCGGGTTCGCCACCGGTCACCACGTTGAGCAGGATGCGGCCGGGCGCATGTTTGGCGAAGGTCGACGTCATCTGAGCGGCCAACGTCGGGCTGATCAGTCCGGGACGGAACGCCACGAGGAAGCCGATGCGTTCGGTCTCCCTCGCGAGCATCGCCGTAGTAAGCCACGCGTCCTGACACCAGGCGCCGGCAGGGGTGAGCGCGGCGGTGAAACCAAAGTCCTCGGCGGCTCGTCCGATGGACGAGAGGTATCCGATCGACGCGTCACGGTCGCCGCTCGCGACCCCGGCCGGCAGGCCGTGACCGCCGCCGACGATGAACCGCGAGTCGCCATACGTCGGCAGGAACCAATGGAGTTTTACAGGCATGTGTCGATATTCCTTTACAGCGTTTGCGAAGGTCAGCTCGTGTCGAGGTCATAGGGTTCCGTGGCTGGGCGGACGCTGCCCGTCGATCGCCCACCGTCCGAGATGTTGGAGTTTCCAACGCTCGGGGTCGTGCAGGGTGTGGGTGCGGGCATCACGCCAGAAGCGGTTGAGATTCGCCCGCACGGACGCAGTGCGTGTTCCGCCGAAGTCGAAGAGCTCGCTGCCGGCCCTCCGGGCGGCGCGACCGGCGGCCACCTTGGCCGCCGCGGTCGCCAGCGCCGCGTCGGCGATCGCGTCGGGAGTCGGTGCGGCGTCAGCTTCGTCGATCCGATCGGCCGCTTCGCGCAGCAGTGCTGTCGCAGATCGGACGATGAGTTCGAGTTCGCCCGCTTGGGCGAGGAGGAGCGGATCCTCGGCGGCCCGGTCGACACCGGCCTCGAACCAAGGGCGAGCCGCGGCTGTCAATTCGGGGACGAGGTCGAGAGCTCCCCGCGCGATCCCGACGTCGATTGCGGCATGCAACAACTGCGCCCGGGTGCCGTACGTGCTCGGTGTCGCCAGCAGTCGGGTGTAGTCCAGGACGAGGTCGGGGTCCACCGCCACGTCGTCCAGGGCGACGGTTCCGCTGCTCGTGGTGCGCTGCCCGAATCCATCCCAGTCGTCGTCGATCCTGATGCCGACGGCGCCGGCGTCGACATAGGCGACGACGCTGCCGCCGTCTGGCCCGAGCGCCCGGACCGCCAGGATGTCGGCGAAGAGCGCTCCGGTGGCATAGAACTTGGTGCCCGTCAGACGCAGCCCTCCGTCCCGGCGACGCAGCGTGGTCGCATCGTCGAGGACGGTCTTGCCGCCCCGCTCGGTCTGCGCGTTCGCCACTCGAGCGCCGTTGAGCACCCGGGAGAACAGATTCCTTTTGAGCACGTCGGACCCGACCCGACGGGCGGCGTCGAGGAACACGAAGTGACTGTGTGGGATCTGCGCCACGCTCGGGTCGACGGCGGCGACGATCGCGACGACGTCGGCGAGAGTGCGGGCTCCGAGCCCAGGACCACCGAACTCGACTGGCACGGTGAGTGCGAGGAGGCCGCTGGCCGTCAGTGTTGTGACCTCCTGGAACGGGAGGACGCGGTCGTTGTCGCGTGTACTCGCGCCCGCTGCGACAGTGGGTGCGAGTACACGGGCGGCGCTGACCGCAGACTCATGATCGGTGATTGCCACAGCGTCAGCTGTAGAGAGTGAACTGCGGAGCGCGAGCGTTCAGCACCCAGTCGCCGATCTCCCTGGCCTTGTACGCGACGGGATCGTGGACCGTGTGTGTGCGGAGATTGCGCCAATGCCGGTCGAAGCCGTACGCGGTCGTCGTGGCGCGGGCGCCCTGGATCTCGAACAGACGCGACGCAGCGTCCAACGAGACCTTGGTGGTGACGAACTTGGCTTCGGCGATCGCGATCGCGGTGTCGGCGCGCTGCTCGGCAGTCAGTGAGTCGCCGACGTCGAGAGCGCTCTGCAGGGCGTCGCCCGCCCGGTCGGCGAGGAGCGCGCCGCCTCTGATCTGGGCACGCAGCTCACCGATCGTCTCCAAGATGTACGGGTCGTCCCCCGCAGAATCGAGGCCGGAGGTCTCCCAGGGATTTGCGTTCAGTCGTGTCCAGTCGAGTGCCTCGTCGAACGCGCCCTCGGCGGTGCCAATGTAGAAGTTGACGAACGCGAGCTGCCAGTGCGGGGTTACGAGGGTCTGATAGGGAGTGAACGTGGGCGGTGACTCAGGATCTCCGAGGATCTCGCTCGCGTGAACCACAGCGTCGTCGAACACGACGCCGCCGGAATCGGTGAGACGCTGGCCGATGTTGTCCCAGTCGCCTTGCGGCTCGAACCCCTGCCGGTCGGTCGGCAAGGTCAGGAAAACCAGCGCGTCGCCGTAGGCGGCGGTCACCGACAGGCTGTCGGCGATGCTGGCACCCGAGGCGAAGGTGCGGCGGCCGTTGAGTCGGTATGCGTCACCGTCTTTGGTGAGTACCAGCCCGTCGGCACCGCGCGGGTTCTGTACTCCGCCCCAGAACAGCTTCTCCTGTCCGTTGCGACGGGAGATCGCCTCGGCCTGTTCGGGAGTCCCGAACAGGTGGGGGATCCGTTGCTGCGCATAGTGGTAGCCGATCAGGTGAGCGATCGAGGTGTCGCCGCGTGCGATGCGTCGGGTGATCTGCTGACTCTGCGCGTAGTTCAGTCCGGATCCACCGAATTCGATTGGCTCACCGACCTGCAGCAGGTCGTGTTCGCGCAGCAGAGCGATCTCCGCGGTGGGATCGGCGTTCGCGCGGTCGCGTTCGGCTGCGGTGGCGCGCAACTGCGCTGCGACGATGTCGGCGCGGCGGAGGGCGTCGGCGAATAGGTCGTCGCGTGTCGGGTCGTCGTGTGTGTCGATGCCGTGGGTGCGGCGGTCGTCATTGGTGATGGTCATGGTGATCCCCTTCGAATCTGGTGGTCGTGGGTGTGGTGCAGAAGGTCAGGCGGTGAGCACACCGTTGCGCGCCAACTCGGATTCGAGGCGACCGCTGGAGACGAGATCGGCTTCGAGTTCGCGGACGATCGGCAAGATCCGGGTGCCGAAGTATTCGACGTCCTCCAGGTAGTGCAGGAAGCCGAGCAGCAACAGATTCACGCCGCGTGCCTTGTAGGCGACGATGCGTTCGGCGATCTGTTCGGGTGTGCCGATGAGGCCGGTCTTGAAGCCGTCGTTGTACTGGACGAGGTCCGCGAACTCGGAGTCCGCCCACATCCCCTTCCCATCCGCTGCCGACGTACCGGCCTGCTTCACAGCGGACCCGAATCCGTCGACGGCTTCGCGGTCGGCCTTGTCGACGATCTCGCGGAGCACATCCCGAGCCTCTGCTTCGGTGTCACGACCGATGAGGAAACCGTTCAGCCCGAACTTGACCGTCCGGCCGTGGATCGCAGCCTCGGTGTTGACGTCGAGCACCTGTTCGGAGAGCCCGTCGAAGTCTTTGCCGTTGCTGAAGTACCAATCCGAGACACGGCCTGCCATCGCACGTGCAGCGGTGGAGTTTCCGCCCTGGAAGATCTCGGGATGCGGGCGGCCCGGCACGTCGACGGGTTTGGGCCGCAGGTCGAAGTCGTGCAGACGGTAGAAGTCCCCGGACAGTTCGGCGTGGTCGTCGGTCCAGATGCTGCGCAGGTACGTGATGAACTCCTCGGCGCGGCGGTACCGCTCATCGTGCTCGAGCCAGGGCTCGCCGAGCTTGGTGAACTCGTCCTTGAACCAACCGGAGACGACGTTCACCGCGGCGCGTCCCCCGGAGAGGTGGTCGGCTGTTGCCAGGAACTTCGCGAGGACGCCGGGGTGCCACAGACCCGGATGGACCGCAGCGATCACCTTGAGGCGTTCGGTCGCGAGTAGGAGCGCCAGCGAGAAACTGGTCGACTCGTGCTGATAGGCGGCACCGTACGACGAGATGTACCGGACCTGTGAGAGGGCGTAGTCGAATCCGCTGTTCTCGGCGAGCACCGCGAGACGGCGGTTGTAGTCGTAGCCCCAGTCAGTGCGCTGCTCGATCTTCGAGACGACAAGCCCGCCACTGACATTGGGCACCCAGTACGCGAACTGCAGTGGTGCGATCGCGGCCTCGAGGCGTTGTGAACTGATTTCGGGCATGACGAAATAGACCTCCTGAAGGTCTGGTGGTGGTGGTTTCAGCGGTGGCGGGGTTTCCCGACGATCACTCGGTCAGCGACATCGGATGTGGCTCGAGGTGGTCATGGGAAGAGTGTGCGCCCGGGCGAGCAGTACGTCGAGAAATTCAATCGTCGTGGTTTCAATACCGATGATGTTGCGCTCGATCCGGGCATCGGAGGTCGCTCGCAGTCAGTGCTGTAGCGTTTCTCGACATGGTGAGCCCTGAGTCAGACAGGTCGGGGGTCGTCGGTCACACCGTCGGCCCCATGAACCACTAGTTCCACACCCGCGATCAGCGTGGGCGGATATCTGGCGTAGGGGCGCCGGCCGTGGTGACAAGTAGAACCACTTTCTTGTTCTCTCACCTCGGAGCAGTCAATGCCCTTTGCCCTATACACTCTTGCCCTGGCGATTTTCGTCATGGGCACTTCAGAATTCATGCTCGCGGGCTTGCTCCCGGCGATCGCGTCCGAACTCGACGTCGCGGTCGGCACGGCGGGCTTGCTGACATCGGCGTTCGCACTGGGCATGGTCCTCGGTGCTCCCGTTATGGCGGTGTCCTCTCGCCGGTGGCCGCCGAGGCTCACGTTGATGGCCTGCCTCGTCGTGTTCGCGGGGAGCCACGTCGTCGGAGCGTTGACCCACGTGTTATCGCTCCTGCTCATTACCCGGGTGCTCAGTGCACTTGCAAACGCCGGATTCCTCGCTGTCGCGCTTAGCACTGCCATCACCCTCGTGCCGGCGGACCGGAAAGGCCGCGCACTTTCCATCCTGCTCTCGGGGACGACGATCGCAACTGTCGCTGGTGTACCCGGTGGCTCTCTGATCGGGGCAGCATTGGGCTGGCGAATGACATTCTGGACGATTGCCATCCTCTGCATTCCGGCGATCTTCGGAGTCATTCGAGGCATTACGGATAGTGCCGCCCAGGCCGAGACCGGCTCGTCGTCACCGAAGCTTCGCGCCGAGCTCAGCCAATTGGCGACGCGGCAGCTCATTCTGACCATGGCTCTCGGAGCGCTGGTCAACGCAGGGACCTTTGCGGCCTTCACTCATCTTGCGCCCATCGTGACCGAGACCGCGGGGTTGGCCGAGGGGTGGGTTCCCGTCGCGCTGGTGATGTTCGGCGTTGGATCGTTCCTCGGCATCACGGTCTCAGGGCGACTGTCAGATCAACGACCCGGCATCGTACTTGCAGTCGGTGGACCGTTGCTGCTGACCGGCTGGATCGCGCTGACCGCGCTCGCGTCGTACCCCGTCGTGCTGATGGTTCTCATCCTCGTTCAGGGCTTCCTGTCATTCGGCGTCGGCAGCACCGTGATCGCGCGAGTGTTGTACGCCGCGTCGGATGCGCCGACCATGGGCGGTGCGTACGCGACCGCCGCATTGAACACCGGAGCTGCCGCGGGGCCTGTACTTGCCGCGATCGTGCTCGCGGCCGGGCTAGGAGTGCTCGGTCCGGTGTGGGTCGCCGCGGCGCTGGCAGCGATCGCTCTCGCTTTCATGCATGAAATCCGGCCACGCTCACGTAGCGTCCCCGGACATCGCACCTAGGGGGCGGCGGCGGGAAGGACGAGCTTGCTGATGGCGACTGCGGCGGCCGGTTCGGGTGCGGGGAGTGAATCGGTCACGTCGCCGAACTTCACGGTCGCGGTCGCGGCGGGAAGGTGACCCGCGCCCCGGAATCCCATGCCGGTCAGGATATTCATCTGCGGGGGCTTGCGGACAAAGGTGAAGAACTCGGCGATTGCGTCGCCGACTTGCGCGGGAACCTGATCGCCGGACAGCTTGATGACGGGGTAGTCGGCTACCGGCGTGGACCCGGTCGGTGCGACGGCGGTGACGCGGGGCCGCTCGTCGGACTTCGTGAGGGAGAACAACCGCTGCTCGGTGACCGGGACCGCGCGGACCTTCGCGTCGGCCGGATCGCCTGCCGCGGCGATCGCCTCGACAGCGGCCTCGGTGGAACCGTCACCGATGCGCGGCGGTGCCGACATCAGCTGCTCGACTGCGCTGCGCACACTCGACCGGTTGACCTCGGCGAGCGTGAGCGGATCCTTCTTGTCGGCAGCCGCAGACGCGACTCCCTGCGCGGCGAGCGCCGTCGCGTCCGACTGCGGCCCGTTCGGCATGGCCATGCGCAGCGATCCCCAACTCCGCTGGCCGTACGCGGAGAGTGAGTTCGCCAATGTCAGGTCGGGCAGGTCGGACCAGCCGATGCGGCCGTTCGCGGCTTTGGCCAGTTCAGGTTCGACGGCGAGCCGGACGGGGGAGGACACCAACGACTCAGGTGGTCCCTGAAGCGCCTGCGCCCTCTCGGTCTGCAACGCAGCGGACCACACCGACGACTCCGGAACCCATGCGCCGGGGAAGGCACCGAACGACGTGGCATCCCATTTGCGGGCAGTGAGTCCTTCGAGAGTGGCGCGCGCGTCGGCAGGTCGGACCTGGATCGTCACACAGTGGTCGCGGACGATGGGGGAGGTCTTGTTGTAGTTCTGGGCGATCCGTTGCAGTCCCGGGGCGATGGCCGGATCGGCGACGATCGGCACCGTCGCCTTGCCCTCGACACACGACGCGGCCTCGTCGGTCGCCGTGTCGTCGATATGGTGACCGAGTTTGGTCCACGCCGTGATAACCGCAGCGATCAGGATCACGATCAACGCGATCGCGACGAGCGGTCGCGCGATGAACGGCGCGCGTGCGCCCGTGTGCTGCAGTCTGCCCGTCGGCTGCTCTCCACCCGTCGAATGCTTCGACACGCCGGTTCTCCTCTAGTCGTCCCGACACCTCAGTGTCACTCGTCAAACCTGTGTCACTCGTGAAAGAACCCGTTGTGAGAACACCGAGCCCGGACCGAATCCGGCCCGGGCTCGGTGTTCTCACCTTCGGGTATATCAGGCGTTGGCCGCCTTGTACTCGCGGCGCGCCCGGTGCAGGATCGGTTCGGTGTAACCGCTCGGCTGGGTGGTGCCCTCGAGGATCAACGCCTTCGCCGCGTTGAACGCGATGTTGGTGTCGAAGTCGGCAGCCAATGGGCGGTACTCCGGGTCGCCTGCGTTCTGGCGGTCGACGACAGGAGCCATCCGCTTGAGGGCGGCGACGACATCGTCTTCGGTGACGATGCCGTGACGGAGCCAGTTGGCCAACAACTGGCTGGAGATGCGCAGGGTCGCACGGTCCTCCATGAGCGCGATGTCATGGATGTCGGGCACCTTGGAGCAGCCGACGCCCTGGTCGATCCAGCGGACGACGTAGCCGAGGATCGACTGTGCGTTGTTGTCGAGCTCTTCGCGCTTCTCCTCGTCGCTCCAGTCCGTGGTCTTCGCCAACGGTATGGTCAGGATGTCGTCGACCGACGCGGGCTCGCGCTTGGCGATCTCGTCCTGACGCTCGAAGACGTCGACCTCGTGGTAGTGCAGAGCGTGCAGCGTGGCTGCGGTCGGCGACGGAACCCACGCGGTGTTGGCACCGGCAGTCGGGTGCCCGATCTTCTTCTCGAGCATGTCGGCCATCAGGTCGGGCATGGCCCACATGCCCTTGCCGATCTGCGCCTTGTGCTTGAGGCCCGCGGCCAGGCCGACGTCGACGTTCGAGTCCTCGTAGGCGTTGAACCAGGTCTGGGCCTTGATGTCATCCTTGCGAACGAAGGGTCCCGCCTCCATCGAGGTGTGGATCTCGTCGCCGGTGCGGTCGAGGAATCCGGTGTTGATGAAGACGACGCGCTCGGAGGCCGCGTTGATAGACGCCTTCAGGTTCACCGATGTGCGGCGCTCCTCGTCCATGATGCCGACCTTGATGGTGTTGCGTTCGAGTCCGAGCACATCTTCGACGCGACCGAAGAGCTCCGTGGTGAAGGCGACCTCGTCAGGGCCATGCATCTTGGGCTTCACGATGTAGACCGAACCTGTCCGCGAGTTCTGCAGGCCCTCAGCGCTCATACCGTGGATGCCGATGGCTGCGGTGATGAGCGCGTCCATGATGCCTTCGGGGACCTCGTTGCCCTCGGCGTCGAGGATGGCGGGGTTGGTCATCAGGTGGCCGACGTTGCGGACGAACAGCAGACTGCGGCCGTGCACCTCGTAGTCCGAGCCGTCCGGAGCGGTGTAGACGTGGTTCGGGTTGAGGACTCGCGTGAACGTCTTGCCGCCCTTGCTGACCTCTTCGGCCAGGTCGCCCTTGTTGAGGCCGAGCCAGTTCGTGTAACCGAGGACCTTGTCCTCGGCGTCCACCGCTGCGACCGAGTCCTCGAAGTCCATGATCGTGGTGATCGCCGACTCGACGGACACGTCCTTGACACCCGCGGCGTCGGTCGACCCGACCGGCGACTCCGCGTCGATCTGGATCTCTAGATGAAGACCGTTGTTGCGCAGCACGATTGCGGCCGGTGCCGAGGGCTCGCCGGTGTAACCGACGAAAGCGGACGGGTCGGCGAACGTGGTGGCGGATCCGTCGACTGTCACGACGACCTTGTCGCCGTCGACGACGTACGACGTGGCGTCGGCGTGGCTGCCCTGCTCGAGGGGCACGGCCTTGTCCAGGAACGCCTTGGCGAAGGCGATCACCTTGTCGCCGCGAACCTTGTTGTACGACGAGCCCTTCTCAGCCCCGTCGGCTTCGCTGATCGCGTCGGTGCCGTACAGAGCGTCGTACAGCGAGCCCCAGCGCGCGTTCGACGCATTGAGTGCGAAGCGGGCGTTGAGGATCGGGACCACCAGCTGCGGTCCGGGGACCGTGGTGATCTCTTCGTCGACGTTCGTCGTGGTGATCTCGAAGTCGGCAGGTTCGGGAACCAGGTAGCCGATCTCGGTCAGGTACGCCTTGTACTCGGCGAAGTCCGCGTCCTTGTGGTCGCGGTGCCACGCGTCGAGTTTGGTCTGGAAGTCATCGCGGATGGCGAGCAGCTCGCGGTTGCGGGGCGCGAGGTCGTTGATCACGGAGGCGGCGCCCGCCCAGAACTTGTCGGCGTCTACGCCGGTACCGGGAAGAGCTTCGTTGTTGACGAAGTCGTAGAGGACCTCAGCGACCTGCAAGCCGTTGACGGTGACACGGTTGGACATGACGACCTTTCCTGTGCGATCGGAAGGGGACGATCTCCGGCGCCGAGGGCGCTGGCTCGTCCCGGGTACGGATGCACCCTGCGTCGGCAATTGTACCCACTGGTAACTTGTCAGTTCCTGGCGGTGCGTGACGCCGCGTCGAGTGCCCGTGTGGCGTCGATGAGTTTATCGCGGAGGGCTGCTCCGCGTCGCGCGATCTCCGTCTGCTCGGTCACATAACGGGCACGCCCCTCGGGAGTCTCGATCGGCACCGGCAGGTATGGGTCGCCCCTCATGTCGAGGACGTCGGACAGGTCGTAGGGGCTCGCCCGCATATCGAGTTCACGGGCCGTGAGCGCCAGGTCGAAACAGTCCGCGAGCAGGTCCGCGCCGACCAACGGCGACAGTCGAAGGCAGTAGCGGTACATGTCCATCGTCGCGTGTAGGCATCCCGGTTGCTCGTTGGCCACGGTATCGGCTCGGGACAACTCGACGGCATTGCGACCTCGGGCCGAATCGGTGAAGAAGCGGAACGCGTCGAAGTGGGTGCAGAGCAGACGGTTGTCCTCGACGACGGCGTCGGTGCCCGCGGCGCCCAACCGGAGCGGGTTCCGATGGCGCTTCTCGTCGGTGCGGTAGACCATCGCCCACTCGTGCAGTCCGAAGCATCCGAGTCTGGGCGGTCGGGACGCCGTCGCCTCCAGGATGCGCAGCGTTCCGGCGACGAGGTCTGCCTTGTCCACGAGGTGATCCCAGGTGACCTGGGCGGCTCCGTCGCAGATCTGGTAGCCGCGCAATCCGTCGTACTCGGGTGCATCGAGCAGCACGGTCCCGAACCCGGGGTGCCACCGGGTGATCTGCGCGGGACGCGCTGCGTAGTAGGTGAACAGGAAGTCGATCACCGGATGGGTCGCTCCGGTACGGCGTGCCCGAAAGTACGGTCCGATCAATGTCTCGATGCGTGCCCGGTGCTCGTCCGCCCGTGCCGACCAGTCACTGCGTTCGAGGATCCGAGCGGGGTGGCCCATCAGATCCGGTGTGTCGAATCTCGGACATCGCCGACGAAGGCTTCGGCGAGGTCGGCGAGGGCGAGCATGCCGATGATTGCGCCGGAACCGTCCACGACAGCGGCCAGGTGTGCGCTGGCCTTCTGCAGCTGCGTCGCGGCCTCGTCGAGCGGCACCGACGCACTGATCTTCGGCAACGGACGGATCTTGTCGACGGCCACGAGCGAGTCGGCTTCGACGTTCGCGTCGAACACATCATCGAGAACGTCCTTGAGGTGGAGATATCCGATGTACGAGCCGTCGAGCCCGCGCACGGGGAACCGGGAGAACCCCGTCTCGCGGACCGCGTCCTCCACAGACCCGAGCCGTGGACCGAGGCCGCCGGTCGCGGGGTCCGGACGCAGTCGCACGCTGTGCACGTCGGACAGCGGGATCATTACCTCGTCCACGGTGCGTCTCACGGTGTCCAGGGCCCGCGTGAGTCGATCGTGCTCGCCCGCGTCCAGGAGGCCGAGCTCACGCGACTCACCGATCATCTGTGCGAGTTCCGTCTCGGTGACGGTCGACGCCAGTTCGTCTTTGGGTTCCACGCGCATCAGCCGGAGCGTGCCGTTGGCGAGAGCGTTGTACAGCCAGATCAACGGCTTCGCGATTCGTAGGAACCACAGGTGAACCGGGATCAGCAGCATCGCTGCACTCTCCGGGCCGGCCAGCGCGATGTTCTTCGGCACCATCTCGCCGACCAGGATGTGCAGCACGACGACGATGACCAGTGCGATCGTGAATCCGATCGGGTGCAACAGGCCATCGGGGACGTTCAGGAAGTCGAGCGGCTGTTCGATGATGTGTGCGATCGCGGGTTCGGCGATGCGGCCGAGGAGGATCGAGCAGATCGTGATGCCCAACTGGCAGCCCGCCAACATCAGCGACAGGTGTTCTGAAGCACGGATCACTGTTCGTGCGCGTTTCTTGCCCGCGTCCTCCAACGCCACGAGGCGGTCGCGGCGCGCCGCGATCAACGAGAACTCGGAGCCGACGAAGAAGGCGTTCGCGGCTAGCAGCAAGACTGCGAGAAGGATTCCGGACAGGTCACCCACGCTGCTCACCCCGTTCTGCCGTCGCGCTGTCGATCTGCGTCATCCACACCTGGTCGACGCGGCGCTGGTCCATGCGGACGACGGTGCCGCGCCAGCGCTGGACCGCCGTGTCGAGGTCATCGTCGCCGCTCGATTCACGGACTGGCAGATCCACGACGTCGCCGACTCGCGGAACCCGGCGGAGCTGGAACATGACCAGCCCGCCGAGTGTCTCGTATGCGCCCTCAGGTGCCCGGTACCCGATCGCGTCGTGCACCTCGTCGAGGCGAAGCAGCCCGGAGCAGCGGTAGCCGTTGCCGACTCGCGCGACCTCGGTCTCCTCGTTGTCGTGCTCATCGGTGACGTTTCCGAGGATCTCCTCGATGAGGTCCTCGCTCGTGACCAGGCCTGCGGTCCCGCCGTATTCGTCGACCACCACGCAGACTTCGAGTCCGTCGGCGGAGATGCGGGCCCGGAGCGCGTCGCCGTCCAAGGATCCGGGGACGCGTGTCACCGGTCGCGCGATCGACCGCAACTGGGTCGTGGTCTGCGTCGCGGTTGGCACCGTGAAGGCCTGTTTGATGTGCACGACGCCGACGAGATTGTCCAGGTCGCCGTCGTCGGCCACCAGGAAGCGTGAATGGCCGGTGCGGGAGGACGCAGCGATCAGGTCGCGCACGGTGTCTCCCGGTTCGAGGCTCTCCACGCGGACACGCGGAGTCATCAGGTCCTCGGCCGTCAGATCGCCGAAACGTAGTGACCGATCGACCAGACGTGCGGTGTCCGCGTCGAGTTCGCCCTGCAGCGCGGAGTTGCGGACCAGCGCGACCAATTCGGCTGCCGATCGCGCGGACTGCAGTTCCTCGGTCGGTTCGACGCCGAGACGTCGCACGAGCGAGTTGGCTCCGTCGTTGAGTCCGTTGATGGCATATTTGAAGACCTTTGAGAACACCATCATGGGGCCCGAGGTGGCGCGGGCCACGGCCAGTGGTTTGGCGATGGCCAGGTTCTTCGGAACGAGCTCGCCCAGCACCATGGACAACGAGGTCGCGATGACGAGAGCGAGAGCCAACGAGACTCCACTCTTCGCCGAACCGTGCAGGCCGGCAGCTTCGAGTACCGGGTCGAAGACCTTCGCCAGGACGGGCTCGGCGATGTAACCGGTGATCAGCGTGGTGATCGTGATGCCGAGTTGGGCACCGGACAGTTGGAATGAGAGAGATCGGTGCGCACGGTCGACCGCACGCGCACGGCGGTCCCCGCGCTGAGTGAGGTCGTTGGAGATCGTCGACCGCTCGAGGGCGGTCAATGAGAACTCACCGGCCACGAACAGCGCAGTGCCGAGGGTCAAGGCCACGAACCCGATGAGGCTCGCGACGATGATCAGGATGTCCATCGGGAGTCGGTCACCATCCCCCGGGGAGCGGTCGGCCCTCGGCGAAACCGGCGGCCGATTGGACGCCGAGGACGACCTTCTCGTGCAGTTCCGGCAGGCTCGTCGCTCCGGTGTACGTCGCAGTGGAACGCACCCCGGACGAAATGTGGTCGATCAGGTCCTCGACGCTGGGACGTTCGGGGTCGATGCGGATGCGCGAGGACGAGATGCCCTCCTCGAACAGAGACTTGCGGGCCCGGTCGTACGCGTTGTCGCCCGACGACCGGGCGGCGACGGCTCGTTTGGATGCCATGCCGAAGCTGACCTTGAACTCACCGGTCGCGTCGACGTGTAGATCGCCGGGCGACTCGTAGGTGCCTGCGAACCAGGAACCGACCATCGCGTTCGACGCGCCCGCGGCGACCGCCAAAGCCACGTCGCGGGGATGCCGGATACCGCCGTCGGCCCACACGTGGGCGCCTGCCTCGCGGGCGGCGGTCGCGCATTCGACGACCGCGGAGAACTGGGGCCTGCCGACGCCGGTCATCATCCGGGTGGTGCACATCGCGCCGGGGCCGACCCCGACCTTCACGATGTTCGCACCCGCCTCGATCAGGTCGAGAGCTCCGCGACGCGAGACGACGTTGCCCGCAGCGAGCGGCACGCCGAGATCCGCGCCGGCGACGGCCGCGAGAGACGAGAGCATCTTCTCCTGGTGTCCGTGCGCCGTATCGACGACGAGGAGGTCGGCGCCTGCTTCGACGAGAGCGCGGGCATTACCGACGACGTCGCCGTTGATCCCGACAGCCGTCGCGACGCGTAGCCGACCCTGCGCGTCGACGTTCGGCTGGTAGATGCCTGCGCGTAGTGCTCCGGTGCGTGTGAGCACCCCGACGAGCAGACCGTCGTCGTCGGTCAAGACAGCGAGGTCGGCGTTGGCATCGACGAGGGCGTCGAAAACTGCGCGCGGATCGGTGTCGGCGGACAGCGTCACCGGGATCGGGGTCATCGCCGAACGCAGGTCGGTGAACATGTCGATCTCGTGCCCCGCTGCGGCGCGAGCGATCAACCCGATCGGCCGGGTGTCGTCGTCGATGACCACCGCGTAACCGTGGGCGCGTTTGGGGATGAGGGCCTGCGCGTTCGCCATCAAGTCGTCGGCACGCAATGTCACCGGAGTGTCGGCGACGAGGTGCCGGGACTTCACGTCGCCGATCGTGCGGGCGGCGGCATCGATCGGGACGTCTTGGGGAAGTACGACGAGGCCGCCACGGCGTGCGACGGTCTCCGCCATTCGCTTTCCTGCGATCGCTGTCATATTGGCGACCACGAGCGGGATCGTAGTCCCGCTTCCGTCGTCGGTCGACAGGTCGACGTCGAAACGGGACGTCGCAGACGACCTGTTCGGGACGATGAACAGATCGTCGTACGTCAGATCGTGGTCGGGTCGGTGGCCTTCTAAGAAGCGCACGTCGATAGGCCTTTCAGCGGTGGGGTGTCAGCGGGGTGGACCGGGAATGTGGAACTTCGGGGCTCACAGATGAGACACGAGTCGATGGAGCTCGGTGAGCCACGGGATGGCGACGGCCAAGGTAGGGACGACGAGAATCGCCATCGCAAGCAGGTAGGCGGTCGCCGAGATCGCAGGCACCGGGCGGGTGTCGCAGAGTCGGCGGACTCGCGCGAGGGTGGTCGGTCCGCCGACCGCCATCGCTCCACGCGGAGCAGTCGCGTCCGCGCACGCCACTAGTGCACGGCCGACCGTCGCCGGGGCGGTCGCGTTGGCCGCCTGATCGTCGGCGAGGGCTTCGGCCAGCAGTTCCACCGCTCCGAGGGCGCTCCGAGAACGGACGAAGCGGGGGAACGCCTCGTGCAACGCAATGAATGCTTCGAGGACGAGATCGTGCCGAGCGCGCAGATGCGCCCGCTCGTGCTCGATGACGGCGGACAGCTCGTCGTCGGAGAGCCGACTCAACACTCCTTCGCTGAGCACCACTCTGCTGCCGCGAAGACCGGGCAGACAGTAGGCCAACGGTGTGGTGACGTCGAGCACGCGAATGTCGCGGCCACGTTCCCGGTGCATGTCGACGCGGTCGACGAGGTCGATGAGCACGCGATGTGCGTTGCGGCGCGCACGAGTGCGGACGCCGACTCGAAGGACGCTGTAAATGAGTTTCGCGCCGACTAGCAAGGTGAGGCCGAAGACGATCACGTACACGGTCCACAGCGGCCAGCCGAGGCGGTCGATCTCGTCGATCGGATTGGTCGTCGGGGCGCCGTTGACGCCGGGGGACAGGAGGTTCGCGGCGATGGCGAGACCGGTGCTGAACGCGGACAGCACTGCTGCCAACGCCACCGCCTGCCACAACGTCATGGCTGCGCGTGGAGCGTAGACGGGCCAGGACGCGTGGGCGAGTGCTTGTGGGATGGGACCGACCAGGGCAATGGTGAGGATGCCGAACAGCAGCGCGGTCATCGGCTTCCCTCTGGTAGTGCGGGCGAGCGGTAGCTCGCGGGTCGGTGTCGACTCTAGTGTTTCGAGCTGCGGGACGATTCCAATTCGTCCAACGCCTCCCGCAGCGCGGCGATCTCGTCGGCGTCGACTTGTCCGACGAACGACACGAGTGCGGCGTGCCGCGAACCCGGTGCCTCGGCGCCCTTGAGCGCGTCGACCATGAGGCTGGCGACGAGGTCTTCGCGGGGGCGCGCCGCTGTGTATCGATGTGCGCGGTCGTCGCGGATCTGGGTGACCAGTTCCTTCTTCGAGAGCCGCTGGAGCACTGTCATCACCGTGGTGTACGCGAGTGCTCGCGAACGAGAGAGCTCGGCGTGCACCTGGCGCACCGTCTGGGGCGTCGGCGACGCCCACAGGGTGTCCATCACTGCGCGTTCGAGCTCTCCGAGACCGTTCATCTTCTTCATCTTACGTCGACTCCCGTCGAAGGTCGTGTTGCCCTATCCCTTGTGGACAACGCTGCTGGTCTTGCGTTGGTTCCCGGTGTGGTTCGGGTCTCGTGAAACTAATCGTTTGACATGTAGGTAAGGATAACCTACATTCAATGGCAAGGATCGTTTGAGCGTCCTGAGGGCTGCAGAGACCTCCGATCCGCCGCAGTGGCCCCCGTGCTCGTATCGAGTGCGGGGGTCGCTGACTTTCCGGGGCCGGGTGCCCGCGGTCCACGTCGCAATGGCACGCTGACCGGTATGGATGAGCACCTCGATGAGCTGTTGGCGCGGGCACGGGAATCGGTCGGTCTGGATGCGCATATTGGCTTCGTCGTCGACGAGGTCTCCGGTGAACGCGTGACCGGAACACTGACGATCACCTCCGACCACCACCAGCCGTTCGGCATAGTGCACGGCGGAACGTACTGTGCGCTCGCCGAGAGTGCGGCGAGCGTGAGTGCGTTCTGTTGGCTTCAGGAGACCGGTATCGGCGGTACCGCGGTGGGCGTCAACAACTCGACTGACTTCCTTCGGTCCGTTTCCGACGGAGTGATCTCGGTGTCGACGTCGCCGATTCACCGCGGTCGTCGTCAGCAACTGTGGCAGGTCGATATGACCGATGAGCAAGGAAGACTCGTCGCTCAGTCTCGGGTGCGCATGGCAAACATCGAGCTGTGACTGACGGCTTTGCCGAGAAAATCGCCTGGAAACGATCGCGGCGCCTTTTACGTTGCGGTCAGTTTGCGAACCGTCCGAACCTGTTACGGTCAAAACGCTGCGACGGCGGCGGCCAGGACATAGCGGTCCGGGACGTCGTCGGTCAGGCGAGTGAAATTGCGTGGAGTTCGTTTTATTACATGGAGATTGTTGCGAAGGAGATCAGTGTCAACGCCGAGTAAGCCCGGGGCTACGCCGAATATGTCCAAGGACACTTCGCCTAAGGTCGCGCGTGCCCGGCCTCCGGAGAGGCCGACGCGCGACTGGATCGTCTTCTCGATCACGGCCGCGCTGTCGATCGCGTTCGTGGTCTGGGGGTTCCTCGACAAGGAGGGGCTCAAGACGATCTCGGCGGACGCCCAGAACGGGGTCATCAAGTACCTCGGTTGGTTGTTCGTCCTCGCGACGACCGGCTTCGTGATCTTCGTGATCTGGCTGGCGATCAGTAAGTACGGCCGTATCCGCTTGGGCAAGGACGACGAGGGGCCGGAGTTCCGGACGAGTTCGTGGATCGCGATGATGTTCAGCGCGGGCATGGGCATCGGACTCATGTTCTTCGGTGTCGCCGAACCGCTGACGTACTACGTGTCGCCGCCGCCGGGAACGGCCGACCCGGAGACGGTCGAGGCATTCAAGACCGCCATGGCGACCACGATGTTCCACTGGGGACTCCAGCCGTGGGCGATCTACGCGGTTGTCGGCCTGGCCATCGGCTACGGCATGTACCGCAAGGGGCGCTCGCAGTTGCTGTCCGCGGCATTCACGTCGCTGTTCGGCGACCGGGCGAATGGTCCTGCAGGCAAGGTCATCGACATCCTCGCGATCTTCGCGACCCTCTTCGGCTCGGCGGCGTCGCTGGGTCTCGGCGCGCTGCAGATCGGTGACGGCCTGAAATTCGCGGGCTGGGTCGGTGAGGTCGGCACACCGATCCTCGTCGTTGTCATCGCCGTGTTGACCTGCTGCTTCATCCTGTCGGCCGTCTCGGGCATCGCCCGGGGCATTCAGTGGCTGTCGAACATCAACATGGTCCTGGCGCTGGTGCTGGCCGTCTTCGTGTTCGTCGTCGGTCCGACCCTGCTGATATTGAACCTGATCCCGAGTGCGCTCGGTGACTACATCCAGGACTACGTCGCGATGAGTTCGCGGACCGGTGCCGACGGCGACGCCGAACTCGCCAAGTGGCTGTCCACGTGGACCATCTTCTACTGGGCCTGGTGGATCTCGTGGACACCGTTCGTCGGCATGTTCATCGCGCGGATCAGCCGCGGTCGCACGATCCGTCAGTTCGTGACCGGCGTGCTGCTGGTTCCGACGATGGTGAGCCTGGTCTGGTTCTGTGTCTTCGGCGGTGCAGCCATTCGCCAGCAGGAGCAGGTCGGCGATCTCGTCAAGGATCCGAACGACATCAACTCGACGGGCGCGTTGTTCGACCTTCTGGACACGATGCCGTGGTCGGGGGTGACCGCGGTCCTGGTCATGCTGCTCGTGGCGATCTTCTTCGTGTCGGGCGCCGACTCTGCATCGATCGTCATGGGGTCGTTGTCGGAGAAGGGCGCGCATGAGCCGCGCAAGCCGACTGTCATCTTCTGGGGTGTCCTGACCGGTGCCGTCGCTGCGATCATGCTGCTCATCGGCGGCGGTGGCAGCACGGCGCTCGACGGGCTGCAGTCGATCACGATCATCGCCTCGGTTCCGTTCGTCATCGTCATGCTGGTGCTCTGTGTCGCCTTGTACAAGGATCTGCGCACGGACCGGGTGATGAAGGTAGAGAGCCGAAGTTCGTTGCTCGTCGAACGCGCCGTCGCCATCGGCGAAGACAGCTACGGCGACGACTTCGACCTCGTCACCACGTACAGCGAGACCGGCACCCAGCCGGTCATCCACGACGGTGTCGACCCTGAGCCAGAGCCCGATACTGATACCGAGAAGATGACGTAGCCTCGGCTGTTTCGACTACGCGTCAAGCGTCGCCCTCCCGCTACTAGTTCGGACTAGTAGCGGGAGGCGACGCTTGTAGCGTTTACGGGGTGACGATGCCCGTCGAACTCGGCGACGTCGTCGTCGGACAGCCCGCTGTGGTTGTGACGTGTGGGCATCCGGCGGTTATCCACAGGGTCGTACCACGCCCTGTGCGTGCGCCCGCTCGGGTCAAGCGGTGCCGTTGCGCTCCTCGAGGGCCTTCTTGGCCTTGGCTCGCTCGTCGTCGGCCAGTCGTAGACGTTCGAGATACGAGAGTTCGGTGAGCGCGTGACGGGCGTACACCTGCTGCTCGGTCACCGCGAGCTGCGTACGGCCACGGGTGCTGAACGCGAAGAACCAGTTGACGAACGTGTTCAAGCGGTTGCGGAAGCCGACCATGTACACCAGGTGCAGGGCCAGCCAGCCGAGCCACGCAAAATAGCCCTCGGTCTCGAACTTGCGCTTGGTTCCGGGAATCGGCACCTGCATGACGGCGCTGAACCGAGAGATCGTCGCCATCGAGCCCTTGTCGAAGTAGCTGAACGGCTTGCGCTGGTCGGGGGTGTGCCCCTTGAGTGCCGCGCGGATCGCGTCGGCGGCATAGCGTCCGCCCTGAATTGCTCCCTGTGCGACGCCCGGGACGCCGTCGACGGCCATCATGTCGCCGACGACGAAGACGTTGTCGTGACCGGGAATCGTCAGATCCGGTCTGACCTTCACACGGCCGGCCCGGTCGAGTTCGGTTTCGGATTGCTCGGCCAGGATCTTGCCGAGCGAGGACGCCTGGACGCCGGCCGACCACACCTTGCACTGGCTCTCGATGCGGGCGATCTCGCCGTCCGGGTATTTGACGGTGAGGCTGTCGTCGTCGATATCGGTGACCATCGCCCCGAGACGAACGTCCACGCCCAGCTTCTCCAGTCGAGCCTTCGCTTTATTGCCGAGCTTCTCGCCGAACGGCGGGAGGACGGCGGGCGCGGCGTCGAGCAGGATCACTCGTGCCTTCGTCGGATCGATTCTGCGGAACGCGCCCTTGAGTGTCTTGTCACTCATCTCGGCGATCTGCCCGGCCATCTCGACGCCGGTCGGGCCGGCGCCGACGACGACGAACGTCAGCAGCATCTCCTGCTCGGCGGGATCATCGGACAGTTCGGCCTGCTCGAACGCGCCAAGGATGCGGCCACGCAGTTCGAGCGCATTGTCGATCGTCTTCATTCCCGGTGCGTACTCGGCGAAGCCGTCGTTGCCGAAGTACGACTGGTCGGCGCCCGCCGCGATGATCAGATCGTCGTACGGGGTCTCGGTCGTACGCTCGAGAAGCTGCGATTTGACGGTCTGCGACTGCAAGTCGATGTCGAAGACTTCGCCGAGCACGACGGTCGCGTTGCGCTGCTTCCGCAAGATGACGCGCGTAGCCGGGGCGATCTCGCCCTCGGCGATGATTCCGGTCGCCACCTGGTAGAGCATCGGCTGGAACAGGTGGTGGGTGGTCTTGGCGATCAGGGTGACGTCGACGTCGGCCTTCTTGAGGCGTTGCGCCGCAAACAGCCCGCCGAAACCCGAACCGATGATGACGACTCGTCGGCGCCGCATCGGATCGGTGGCGATGGTGTTGCTCATCGGTTGTCTCCAGAGTTGTCGAGAGTCATTCAGGGTTGTCGAGCGTCACTGCGTCGAGTGCTGCATTACAAAGGTAGTACCTGACGGTCAAGCGGTCATCTCGGTGGTGCCGATTGTGCGACGGTGTCTGCCCGAGGCGCTCACCGAATGATGTCTGCCGCGGCTCGCGATCCACTGGTCGCGGAGCAATTCGTACTCGACGTCGCCGTCGACCCCATTGCCGGACAGGTGATCTGCAGACAGCGACATCGGGGAGAGTCGCATCCCGAGTTTGCGCATCACTCGGTGCGACGCAGCGTGCTGGGCGTGCGCGCTGGCGAACACCCGGCGCGTGTCAGTGGACAGGAAGGTGACCGCGATCAACGCCGACGCGGCTTCGGTCGCCAGTCCCGAGCCCCAATGCCTGCGGGCGATGCGATAGCTGAGTTCGAGTTCCTGTTCGGCACTGTGCCGCGGCAATCGCAGCTGAACCCAGCCGACGAACTCGTCGCCGCGCCGCAACGACGCCGTCCACATCCCGGTGCCGTGTGTGGCGAACTGTGCCTGCGAGCGGGGCACGATCCAGTCGGACACGGTGCTGCGGCGAGTGGGGTCGCCGCCGCTCACAAACTTCATCACCTCGGGGTCGGAGTCGAGCGCGTGCAGTCGATCCACGTCGTCGGGCGACACTGGACGTAGTCGCAGACGTTCGGAGTCGATGGCCACGCCCGGCAGTCTAACCACGCGTGTGGAGATCGTGTCGGACGGCGGGGATATGGTCGACCCGTGTCGGATGAAGAGAACATGACGGTGTCGAGCAAGCCAGACGTGCCGGAACCAGGCTCGACGGACGCGCTGGTCGTCGAGGTCGAGTTGCGGTGGGGCGACCAGGATTCGCTCGGCCATATCAACAACGTGCAGATCGCCCGCGTCGTGGAGGAAGCACGCATCCGGGCGATGTCGACGTGGTTCGGCGAAGCACGTCGCGGATTCTGGGTTGTTCTCGCCCGCCAGGAGATCGAATTCGCGAGCGTCCTGCACTACGACGAGAAGCCGGTTCAAGTGCAGGTGTGGATCACGCGTATCGGAAACTCCTCGGTCGACTTCGGCTGCCGTCTGATCGCACCGACCGGACAGGTTGCCGCGCTGGCGGAGACGACTCTCACCGCCGTCGACCCGCAGACTTCCCGCCCGATGCCATGGCCTGAGTCTGCCGTGCGCGGGTTCCATGAGCACCTCGGCGAACCGGTGCCGCTGCGTCGCCGTCGCTGACGCCCGGGCATAGGCCAGACGAAGGGGAGTGGACGAGATGCTGAGAAGACCGAGATGCTGAGAGTGCATCGGGCCGAACAGGCCGACACCCTGGTCGCGGTCTTGGCGGACGCACTCGCGATCCCGCTGGCCGATCCGATGGCGACAGAGATCGTCGCCGTGCCCGAACGGGGTGTGGAGCGATGGCTCGGCCAGCAACTCTCACTGCGGCTGGGGATCGCCGCCAACATCGCCTTCGACTCGCCTGCGTCGCTGCTGCGCCAAGTGAGCGCAGTCGCGGCCGATGACGCCGACGCCGCACAGGCCTGGCACGCCGAACGGCTTCGGTGGCCGGTTCTGCGAGTCCTCGACGAGCACATCGGCGACGATCGGCTCGCGGTCCTCGCCGCCCACCTCGGAATGACGGGCGGCACCGAGCGCGCCGACTTACGCCGCGGCCGACGGTTCTCGACCGCGGCGACGATCGCCCGACTGTTCGGCACGTACGGCTGGCAGCGCCCCGCGATGATCGCCGAGTGGGCGCTTGGCCGCGACACCGATGGCGCAGGCGAGGTGCTCGCGCCACACCTGCAGTGGCAACCGTGGTTCTGGCGCCTTGTCCGCGAACACGTGGCGATTCCGCACCCCGCGGAGGACCTTCACGGACTGACCGCTCGGTTGCGCGCCAATCCGGAACTCGTCGACCTGCCCGAGCGGATCTCGCTGTTCGGTCCGACGCGGATCCCACAGACGTTGAAGTCGGTGCTCGCCGCCCTCGCCGTCCACCGCGAGGTCGGCCTCTACCTCCCACACCCGTCCGACGCGTTGTGGCGCTCGATCGTCCAAGGCCCGGCAGAGGGGAAGCCGGTCGGCCGCGCGTCCCGCGCAGCCGTCGCCGTGCAGCATCCGCTGCTCGCGGCGCTCTCGCGAGACGTTCAAGAGATGCAGGAGACGCTCCGATCGTCGATCGACGAGGACGTGCATCATGGTCGGACACGGCCGCCCGCGGCGACGGTGCTCCGGGCGTTGCAGGACGGGCTCGGGAACGACCGACTCGAGCAAAGTCGTTCTGCCGCAGACGAATCGGTAGAAGTGCACGCCTGCCACGGTCCGGAACGGCAGGTGGAGGTACTGCGAGATCGGCTGCTGCACCTGTTCGCAGACGATCCGACACTCGAGCCGCGCGACGTCCTCGTCATGTGTCCCGACGTCGAGGCCTACGCGCCGCTGATTCGCGGATCGTTCGGGCAAACGGGTATGCATCACCCCGCGTATCGGCTGCGCGTACGCCTTGCCGACCGGGGTCTGCGCGAATCCAATGCGGTCCTCGACGTCCTGGCACGGGTGCTCGATCTTGCCGCAGGACGTATCCGCGCAGGCGAACTCATCGATCTCGCGTCCGCACCGCCAGTGCGGGCACGCTTCGGATTCACCGACGACGACGTCGACGCCCTCGCCGCCTGGATCCAGCGATCCGGGGTTCGGTGGGGGCTCGATTCCACCCAACGTGACCGCTTCGGTCTCGGCGGCTTCCCCCAGGGCACGGTCACGACCGGCCTCGACCGGATGTTGCTGGGCGTCGTCGCCGAAGAAGCCGAGAACGAGTGGTTGGCCACCGCCCTGCCTTTGTCGGGTATCGACTCGACCGACACCGACCTCGTGGGACGGTTCGCCGAGCTGTGTGACCGACTGTCGACGATCGTCACCGACGTCGTACGTCCGCACACGGTGACCGAGTGGGCGGAGTTGCTGATCGATGCCGTGGACTCGCTGACCGATGTCGCCGACGACGACGAATGGCAGCGGGCGCAGGCAGTCGGTCTCATCGGGGGTGCACTCGTCGTCGACGCCGATCGGCCCGAGGCCACGACCGAGCTCGAACTCGGTGACGTGCGCGATCTCGTGACCGGGTTGGTCGCCGCACGACCGTCGCGATCGAACTTCTGCACCGGCGAACTCACGGTGTGCTCCATGGTCCCGATGCGGTCGGTTCCGCACCGGGTGATCGTCCTGCTCGGTATGGACAGCGCCGCCTATCCTCGTCCGACCTCGCTCGACGGCGACGACGCGCTCGCGGTGAAGCCTCTCGTCGGCGAACGTGATCGGCGGGACGAAGACCGCCAGATCTTCTTGGACGCGGTATGTGCCGCGCAGGACCATCTGCTGATCTTCTATACGGGAGCGGACCCGCTGACCGGTGTGCGGCTGCCGCCGGCGGTGGTCGTCAGCGAGCTCCTCGACGCGGTCGACGGCGTCCTCGGTGCGCATGCGTCCGCAGAGACGGCTCACGGCGAGTCGCCGGTGGTGCACCGGCACACGTTGCACGCGTTCGATGAACGAAACTTCGCGGACGCAGACGGGCGAGGTCCGTTCAGCTATGACGCAGCACTCGTGTCCGGAGCGAGGGCTTTGCGCGACCAGGCACGCTCCGACCTGCCTGCTCAGGCGCTGCCGCGGATCTCCGACGCCCGACTTTCGGCACCCGACACCGCTGACGTCGACCTCGACGAGCTGATCAAGTTCTTGACGGCTCCGGTGGAGGGGTTCGCCCGTCAACGGCTCGGGATCGGCATCCCCGACGAGGTCGAAGAGTATCCAGACCAGCTCGCAGTATCGCTCGACGGCCTTGAGAAATGGGGAGTCGGCGACCGTTACCTGCGGGCGCTGCTCGACGGACGAGATCCGATTGCAGCGCAGGGCGCCGAATTGCGGCGTGGAAGCCTGCCGCCTTTCGCCTTCGGTGCTGCGACGTTCGGTCCCATCCGCGATAGGGCACAGGCGGTGGCGACCGCCGCCGACGGCTACCGCTCCGATTCCGCGGACGCTATCGACGTCCGCGTAGACCTTCCTGCGGGGAGGCGTCTGTATGGAACGGTCGGCGACGTGTTCGGCGGCCGCCTCGTCCCCGTCGGCTATTCGCGTCTCGGGCCCAAGCACCGGCTCGCAGCATGGATTCGGCTATTGGCGATGGCCGCGTCGGGCGCTGTCACCGATCCTGAGGCCGTGGTCGTCGGGAGCGCAGGCGGGCACAGCCCGGCAGCCAAGATGAGTCGGTTGAGTGCGCCGAACGAGGCCGCACAGATCCTCGCGGTCCTCGTCGCGATCCGCGACGCGGGGCTGACCGCACCGATCGGACTGACCTTGGACGCCGCCGAGGCCGCGGCGTCCGAGTTCGACAGGACAGGCAACGCGCGCCGGGCGATGCAGCGCGCGGCGTGGGCGTACAGGTCCTCGTACAACGACTCCAACAGGTACGCGAGTCTGGTGTTCCACGGTGACCCCGGTGCGAAGGTGTCCTTCGATGAGCTGTGCGTCTCGGTCCCCGAGCCGACGGTGCTGGCAGGTGCGGAGCAGTGGCTTCCCGGGACGGGGTCGACCGCGATGTACGTACGACTGGCGACCGCACTATTCGGTCCACTGCGCGCTAACGAGGAGGACCGATGACCGCGGCGGCTTTCGACCTGCGTGCGCCCCTCCCGAACGGAACAACCGTCCTGGAGGCGAGCGCAGGCACCGGCAAGACGTACGCCATCGTCTCGGTCGCGGTGCGGCACGTCGCTGAGGGCGTACCGGTGTCGAAACTGCTCATGGCGACATTCTCGAACGCAGCGTCGGCCGAACTGCGAGATCGAACGCGCTCTCGGCTCGTCGAATGCCTCGCCGGATTCGACGAGGGCGGTGTCCCCGATGACGATCTGGTCGCGTGGATGCTCGACGCTCCCGCTGCCGAGGTCGCGATTCGTCGCGGGCGCCTGGTGGCCGCGCTGTCGGACTTCGACGCCGCCACTGTCGCGACGACGCACACTTTCTGCAACAGGATGCTGGCGGCACTCGGTTTCCTCGGCGGCCGCGAACAGCAGTACCCGATCGTCGAGGACGTCGAAGACATCGTCGCCGACGTCGCGCGCGACGCCTATCTGGCGCGATTCGCCGGAGACCCGGACTCCGCGCCGGGCTTCGACGAATCGGTCGAGATCGCGCAGGCCGCGGTGCGGAACATGAACGCCATCCTCGCTCCGACGCGCGAAGACGAGCGCACCGACGAATCCGACCTCCGCGTCCGGATGGCCGAACACGTACGGCGACAGACTCAGCGACGTAAGCGGCTCGCCCGACTCCGCACGTACGACGACCTGCAGAACACGTTGTACGGGATCGTCACGGACCCCGACATCGGTGAGCTCGCATGCGCGCGGATCCGCGACCAGTTCGATGTCGTGCTCATCGACGAGTTCCAGGACACCGATCCGCAGCAGTGGGAGATCGTCCGGCGCTGCTTTCACGGGCATGTTCGGTTGGTCCTGGTCGGCGACCCCAAACAGTCCATCTACGCGTTCCGCGGCGCGGAGGTCCTCAGCTACCTGAACGCGGTCGAGACAGCGGAGCACAGGCGCCTGCTGACAGTGAACCGCAGGTCGGACGAGTCCTTCGTCAACGGTCTCGGAGCGTTGTTCGGCGGTGCGACGTTCGGACACCGCGACATCGCCTACCACCAGGTGCAGGCGCACTACCCGGGCAGCCGAATCCACGGTTCGCCTGCCGTGCGCATACGCGGATTCACGAGGAACCAGTTCACCCAGACGACGAAGGACGGCACGACCCCGCTCGTCGCGCAGGTCCGCGACGCGGTGATCGAGGACGTCGCGGCCGACGTCGCGGCGTTGCTCGCGTCCGACACGACGATCGACGTCGACGGGCACACGCGGCGGGTGGCGCCCGGCGACATCGCAGTTCTGTTGCGAACCAACCGGACCATCGAACCGTTGCAGTGCGAGTTCGCCGATCGTGGCGTCGCATCGGTGGTCACGTCCGGCACGTCGGTGTTCGCGACGGACGCCGCCCGCCACTGGTGGCATGTCCTGACCGCGATCGACCATCCGTCACGGCAGCCCCGAGTACGACTCGCCGCGTTGACTCCGCTCGTCGGCCACACCGCTGAGAGCCTGGAGGTGCAGGGCGACACCGGGATCGGGACGCTGGCCGGTAAGTTCGCCGAGCTCGGACGAGTGTTCGTCGACGCCGGATTCGCGGCCATGGCGGCTCGGCTGTTCGACGAATTCGACACGGCGGAGCGCGTCCTCGGATCTGCTGGAGGCGAGCGACTCCTCACCGACGTCCGACAGGTGGCCGACGTGTGTAATCGGCGCGTCGCCGATTCCGGCGGAGGACTGTCGGCGATCGTCGACTGGCTCGGTGAACAGATAGCCGGACTGTCGAGGTGGTTCGGGCGCGGCGACGCCACCCGACGCCTGGACCGGGACACCGCGGCGGTGCAGATCATGACCGTGCACGCGAGCAAGGGTCTCGAGTTCCCGATCGTCTACGTGCCGTTCGGGTGGGACGGCGCGTCGCGCGTCAATCCGGCGACGTTCGTCTACCACGAGGACGACGACGAACGCTATCTCGACGTCGCGGGCAAGCAGGCCCGTGGGTACGCGCGCCGCGACGGCCGGGCACGTTCGGAGAGCGCGGGCGAGGACCTGCGCCTGCTGTATGTCGCGGCGACCCGGGCCCGTTCACAGGTGGTGCTGTGGTGGGCGCCCAGCACGACGACGGCGCGCGGCGCACTGCACCGCCTCCTGTTCACGGTCGGCGATCGTCAGGTGGCCGTGCGCGACGCCACGACGGTTCCGATTCCCGACACCGTGCCGATTCCCGCGGAGGACATCGACTGCGTCGCAGTTCTCCGGCAGGTGTCCGCAGTGCAGTCGTCGATCGTCGTCGAGCCCGCAGGCCGCCACGAGGGCGTTCGCGCGCCTCGGCCGATCGTCGACGGAGCAGGCGAGCAAATGTCGGTTGCGCGGTTCACCCGGCGGATCGACGACGGGTGGCGGCGCACCTCGTACTCGGCGATCGTCGCAGCGGCGCACGCCGCAGCACATCCGGAGACGGGACCGACAGCACACGGCTCGGCAGCCATCGGGACCGGAAGCGAGCCCGACGACAGCCGGGTCGCCGACGAGCCGTCGGACGGCCCGGATCCGACGATCGGAGAGTCCGCCGTCGCCGACGGCACTGGCTCCCCGATGAACGGACTCCCATTCGGCGCGGGCTTCGGCACGCTCGTGCACGAGGTTCTCGAGCACGTCGACACCTCCGCACCCGACATCGACGAGCACGTCCGCACCCAGGTCGTCGAGGGGGCGGCCCGCCGCGGCGTAGACATCGACGTCGACGTGCTGACGGCGGCCCTCGTCGGGGTACTGACCACACCACTCGGATTCGGTGACCTCTGGAGCATCGGCCCGCGCGACCGTCTCGCCGAGATGGATTTCGAAATGCCGCTCTCGTCGGTGGACGGCGGATTCGGTCTCGAGACGGTCGGCGGGCTCCTCGCCGAGTATCTGCCTGCCGACGACGTTCTGGCCCCGTACGCCGACCTTGTCCGCACGGTATCCGACGACCGCTTCCGCGGATTCCTGACCGGCAGCATCGACTCGGTGCTGCGGACGCCTGACGGTCGATTCGTGGTCGTCGACTACAAGACGAACCGTCTCCGTCCGGGGGAGCTCGCCGTCGAGGACTTCGACCGGGAGGCGATGGCCGCGGAGATGATGAGCGCGCACTACCCGCTCCAGGCGCTCCTGTATTCCGTTGCGTTGCATCGGTATCTCACGATCAGGCTTCCGGGCTATCGGCCGCGGGAGCATCTCGGCGCGGTGCAGTACCACTTCGTGCGAGGCATGGCGGGGCCGCAGACGCCGCCCGACTGCGGAGTCTTCGAGTGGGCGATGCCGCCGGATCTCGTCGTCGCCATGAGCAGCCTCTTGGCCGGAGACAGCGGGGAACAGTCATGATCGTCGCTTCCGAGGACGGTGTCCTCGCGCCGTTCAACGCCGCGGGCGTGCTGACGGCGTCGGACGTACACGTGGCACGCCGTGTCGCGAGGCTGTCCGGAGCCACCGTCGACGACGACGTCCTGGTCGCCACCGCATTGGCCGTCCGGGCAGTCCGGACCGGCTCGACGTGCGTGCAGCTGAACCGCATCGGCGAGACGGTCGTGGACCGGAGTGACAGCGAGGACGGCACGCTCCCGTGGCCGCCCGTCGACCGGATGGTTCGCGCGCTCGCGGCCTCCGAGTTGGTGACCGGGAGCTCGTCTGGGCCGCTGCGACCACTTGCCCTCGCCGAGTCGGCGGACGGCCCGCTCCTATACTTGCGCAAGTACTTTCGGCAGGAGCAGAGCGTTCGGCAGATCTTGGGCGCGCGTGCAGCGGGTCGGCCGGAGGTCGACGCCGATGACGTGAGCTCGTCGATCGAAGCGTCGTTCGGCGCAGCGGACGACGTCGGCTACGACCGTCAGCGCGCGGCCGCCGCATTGGCCGCGACCAGTTGGACGACCGTCCTTGCCGGCGGTCCGGGCACCGGTAAGACGTACACGGTGGCGCGGATCCTGGCGATGATGGAAGAACTCCTCGGCACAGACGTGCGTATCGGACTGTGCGCCCCGACGGGGCGGGCAGCAGCTCAACTGCAGACGGTGATCGGCGAGTACAGCCGCACTCACCACCGACTGCACAGCGATCCGAAGGCAGTCACCGTCCACCGCCTCCTCGGCTCCCGGCCCGACGGCACGTTTGTGCGGGGTACCGGGAACCGACTTCCGTTCGACGTCGTCGTCGTCGACGAGACATCAATGCTGCCGGTGACCATGATGTGTCGCCTGCTCGAGTCGTTGCGCACAGACACCCGACTGATCCTCGTCGGTGACCCCCACCAACTCGTGTCGGTCGAAGCAGGCGCGGTGCTCGCCGACCTCGTCGACAGGGGAATGGACTCGGCCGCCGCAGCGGGCCTGCCGACTGCGTTCGAGACAGCTGCATCGATCGACGACAGCGACTTCACCGACGACGAGCGTGCGGCGTTGGCACACGGAGTGATTACGCTGCGGCGCGGACACCGATTCGGAAACCGGATCGGCGACGTCGCCGAAGCGGTCAACGCGGGTGACGCCGAACGAGTCCTGGAGCTGGTGGCCGACGACTCGGCGGCAGGCGAGCACACCGTGACTCTTGTGGACCCGGGCGAGCTCGATGCGGTGCGGGAGAGTGTCGTCGGCTGGGCCGGTGACCTGGCCGAGGCCGCGCGCTCGGGGGATGCGGGTGCAGCGGTGGCAGCACTGCGGGCGCATCGAGTGCTTTGCGCGCACCGAATCGGACGGTTCGGGGTCGCCGGATGGTCGCGTCGCATCGTGGGCTGGATCGGCGACGATCTCGGCGCCCGACCGTCAGACGGCTCCTGGTACCCCGGCGAACCATTGCTGGTGACGGCGAACGACCGTGCCCAGGAGGTGTACAACGGAGACTCGGGTGTGGTGATCGCCGCCGGGGAGTCGCTCGTCGCAGTGTTCGAGCGGGGCGATCAGGTGAAGCGGCTCCACCCGAGTCAGTTGGGCGACGTCGTTCCCGTATACGCCATGACGATCCACCGTAGCCAGGGCAGCCAGTTCTCGGAGGTCACCGTCATCCTGCCGCCGGCAGACGCCGAACTGTTGACTCGCGAACTGCTCTACACCGCGATCACCCGTGCCCGCGACCGAGTGCGAATCGTCGGAACACCCGACGCACTGCGCGCCGCAGTCGGACGCCGCGTCGCCCGAGCGAGCGGGCTTCGTACGCAACTGCGCGAAGTGAGCGCAGTAGGCGAAGTTGGCGGGTAGCCGACCGGTCCGCGCGTTCAACGAGGGGGCGGCGCCAACTCTGCGCCGCCCTTGACGAGATCGCGCCGCAGATACGATTCCGAGCCGAGGAACCGTCTCTGCGGTTCGGCCGGCAGCGAGGAGAAGCTACGCATCGACGCACTCCGCTTCATCTCGGTCTGGTGGCAGACGATCGCGCGGATCTTCGCGCCGACCTGATCCTGCAGCTCGATTCTCACGTCGACGTCGTCGTCGGGCGTACCGATGACGGGCAGGTGGCGTTCGTCCGGGAGATAGGGACGCAGCAGGTTGACGACACTTACCGGAATGGTCGCGAAGTAGAGCGACTTCACCTGCCACGGGTAGCCGGTGTCCGGACGGTAGTGGACCAGCGGTGCGGCGTCGGCGGCCGCACACACGAGGCGGTTGACGTGGATGTGGTCGGGATGGCCGTACATACCGAAGGCGTCGTACGTGACGACGACATCGGGGCGGAGCCGCCGGAGGTGCTCGACGAGGACGCCGACCTGTTCGTCGAACGGGACGTCCAGGATCGATGGTGCTTCAGGGGCTGATTCCGGGACCATGCTGTCGGCGTATCCGAGAGCGATCGGCGCTCGTGGGAGGCCGAGTTCGCGGGCGGCGTCGAGCAGTTCCCGGTGGCGGCTCGTCCCGGGAGCCCATGTCGCGGTGATCAAGTCGGCGTCGCCGCCCCGCATGAGATGTGCAGCGATCAAACCGCCTGTCCACAGCGACTCGTCGTCTGGGTGGGCGTGGACGAACACTGCACGCGCTATGTCGGACACGGCGTCCATGCTACGCGCAGGGCATAGGTAAACTCGTCTGAGCCGATCGGCGTCACTGGTCCCCGATCAGGGGTGAGAGAGGAGAACTGCGTTGTCGTCACAGGTACACGAGTTTCAGGCGGAGGCACGCCAACTGCTCGACCTGATGGTCCACTCGATCTATTCGAACAAGGACAGCTTCCTTCGGGAATTGATATCGAACGCCTCGGATGCACTCGACAAGGTGCGCATCGAGGGGCTGACGGATAAGGATCTCGACGCTGACATCTCTGACCTGCACATCAGGTTAGCGCCGGACGCCGCGGCTCGCACGCTGACGATCATCGACAACGGTATCGGGATGTCTCGCGACGAGGTGATCGATCTGATCGGCACCGTCGCCAAGTCGGGCACCGCAGAGCTGCGTAGCAAGCTCGCCGAAGCCGACAAGGCGGCGTCCGAGGAACTCATCGGGCAGTTCGGTGTGGGTTTCTACTCGACATTCATGGTGGCCGACGAGGTCACGCTCGTCACCCGCAAGGCGGGGGAGAGCGTTGGCACTCGATGGTCGTCGACCGGCGACGGCACGTACACGATCGACGATGTCGAGGACGCGCCGCAGGGCACGACGATCACGCTCGCGTTGACCCCGGTCGACGAGGAGAACGCGGTCAACGACTACACCGATCGCGCAGTACTGCGCCGCCTGGTGAAGAAGTACTCCGACTTCATCGCATGGCCGATCCGGATGCAGGGCGAGGCTCCCGAACCCGCCGAAGCCGAGTCCGATGACACTGATTCTGACAACACTGATTCTGACAACACTTGGCCCGACAACACTGAGCCCGTCGACGAGACGTTGAACTCGCAGAAGGCGCTGTGGTCCAAGAATAAGAACGAGGTGTCCGCCGAGGAGTACGCCGACTTCTACCGCCACGTCTCGCACGCGTGGGACGAACCGCTCGAGACGATCTCGCTGCACGCCGAGGGGTCGTTCGAGTATCAGGCACTGCTGTTCATTCCGACGCAGGCGCCGTTCGACCTGTTCATGCGCGAGCGGTCCAGCGGCATCCACCTGTACGTCAAGCGCGTATTCATCATGGACGACGCCGATGAACTCATGCCCGAATACCTGCGTTGGGTGCAGGGTGTGGTCGATGCTGCCGACCTGTCGTTGAACGTCTCGCGGGAGATTCTGCAGCAGGACCGGCAGATCCGGGCGATCCGTCGACGCCTGGTGAAGAAGGTCATCTCCACGATTCAGGAGATCGCCGACACTCGCCCCGAGGACTACAAGACGTTCTGGGAGAACTTCGGCCGCGTCTTCAAGGAAGGTCTGGTCAACGACACCGACAACGCGCAGGCGATCCTTAAGGCGTCGGTGTTCGCTTCGACGCAGTCCGAGACCGAGCCGACCCGGCTCGCCGACTACGTGACGCGGATGGCCGACGGACAGGACGTCATCTACTACATGACGGGCGAGTCGCGAACCCAGATCGAGTCGAGCCCGCACCTGGAGGCGTTCCGCGCCAAGGGAATCGAGGTCCTGCTGCTGTCCGACCCGGTCGATGAGGTCTGGGTCGGAACCGTCGGTGAGTTCGACGGCAAGAAGCTCGTGTCGGTTGCCAAGGGCGTCGTCGACCTGGACGGCGAGGACGTCGAAAAGGTCGACGAGGCGCAGAACGAAGAGTTCGCACCCCTTCTCACCTGGTTGGGCGAGACCCTGACCGAGGATGTCTCGTCGGTCCGCCTGACCTCGCGTCTGACCGATTCGGCAGCATGCCTGGTCGGTGACGAGTTCTCGATGACGCCGCAACTGGAGAAGCTGTACCGAGCGTCCGGACAGCCGGTGCCGCACAGTAAGCGGATCCTGGAGCTCAACCCGGACCACGAACTCGTCACGCGTCTGCGTGAGAAGTTCGCATCGTCGGAAGAGCACACCGGCCTCGAGTCGGCGGCGTCACTCGTCTATGCGGCAGCGGTGTTGGCTGAGGGCGGGGAACTGCAGGATCCGGCTTCGGTCGCCCGCCTGATCGCCGCGCAACTCACAGAATCCTTGGGCTGACGCGTGGGACTGCTGACACCGCTCGCCGTCAAGATCGGATCGTTGCCGCGGATGCCGAAGTATCTGCCGACCATTGTCAAGGTCGACGATCTGATCCAGAGGGTGAGCGGTGACAGCGTCTGCCTTCTGCGGCTCGCCGGTCTGCCGAGCGTGACGATGACCGTCGTCGGACGTAAGAGCGGCCAGCCGCGCACCACCACGCTGCTCGCGGCTCCGAACCGTGACGGATGGCTGATCGCAGGCTCGTACTTTGGCGGGCCTAAGGCTCCAGCCTGGGTGTACAACGTGCGTGCCGCGGGATCGGTGACGATCGGCGACGCCGAGTTCACGGCTGTCGAACTGTCCGGTGACGCACGAGATGACGCATGGCAGAGACTTCGATCGGTGTGGCCGAACTTCGACCTCTACGAGCAGCGCACTGACCGGGTGATCCCGATCTTCGCGCTCACGCGCGTGCCCTGACTAGATGGTCTGCCGGTTCCCGAAGTCGTACCACGACTGCGGGAACCGGCGGGGCGCTATTCTCCGGTGAACTGCGGATACCGCTTCTCGAACACGGCGGCGATCGCCTCAGAGATGTCGCTGCTGGGTAAGAACGCGGCGTTCCACGCGGCGACGTAGCGGAGGCTGTCGTCCACGGTGGCGCTGCGTGAGTGGTCCAGCACGTCCTTGACCCCCTGCACGACCAGCGGGGGGTTGGCGGCGATCTCGGATGCCGTACGGCGAGCTGCGGCCAGGGCGGCGTCCTGGTCGTCGTATACGTCGCTGATCAGACCGATCTTCTCGGCACGGGCGGCATCGATGTCTTTACCGGTCAGCGCGAGTTCGCGGGTGTGGCCGTCGCCGATGATCAACGGAAGCCGCGCGAGCGATCCCATATCCGCGACCATGCCGACCTTGACTTCGCGCACGCTGAACTTGGCGTCGGTGCTGGCGACTCGAATGTCGGCGGCCGTGATGAGGTCGACGCCGCCGCCGATGCACCAACCGGACACCGCGGCGACGATCGGCTTACGGCAGTCTGCGAGGGTGTTGACCCCCTTCTGCATCCGCTTGACCATGTCGTGGAAATCGGTGCGCGGGCGAGCCTGCGCACCCGGGGTGAGGACGGCGCCGAGGTCGCCTGCCATCGCAGGCAGGTCGAGTCCGAACGAGAAGTGTTTGCCCGATCCGGTCAGCACGACCGCGCGAACGTCGTTGTCGGCGTCGATGCCCTCGAACAGAGGGACGAGTTCGGCCCAGAAGTCCGGGCCCATCGCATTGCCCTTGCCCGGACCGATCAGGGTCACCTCGGCGACCTGGTCGGCGACGTGTACGTCGAAGGCTTTGTACTGGGTGCTGTCACTGTAGGCGGGAGTGGTCACGTCGTTGCTCATCTCTCGTATGTTACTCATTGGTAGTAGCTGGTGCCGTCTGCATCCTGACCGATCGCCACAGGTCAGTCGCGGGTCAGATGGGGCAGTAGTCGCTCGGTGTCGGCGTCCGTCCACCCCGCAGGCTCCAGGATCCTCGCCCACGCCTTCGGGATCGCGGCGAGGTAGTGGTGTCCGTGGCCGTCGGGTACATCGACGGACACCGCCATATCGGCGGAGACCTGCAAGAACGTGACGAACGGGATCCACCGAGTTGCGCCGAGGACGTCTGGGCCGCGCCGTTCGTCGAGCCAGTCGGGTTCGGACAGGATCAGGTCCGGCGACCACCAGGCGATCGGATCGGATGCGTGTTGGAGGTAGACGATGCGCGGGGTCGACCACGGCTCGTCGGTCGGACGGTCCAAGTCGGTCGCGTCGCTGATGAAGCGGACCTGTTCGCCGTCGGCCACCACGGGGAGGTACTCGGGTGAGCCGGGGTCGCGGTCGTCGGTCGTGTCTCGCCACAACGTGTTGCTGAACGTCGGCCCGGTCAGCAGGACCCCGTCGGTGCGTGCAGCCATCGTCGGGATGGAGCCGAACGGCGACTCGCCCGCGAACGAGCCGAGGCTCTCACCGAACACGACGACCTTCGGGCGCTGTGCTTCGGGTACCTCGCGGACCACCTTGTCGACGGCCTCGAACAACGCACGGCCGGCCTGCCGGGCGCGTTCCTGGTCGACTAGGAACGACAGCCAGCTCGGCAACGTCGAGTACTGCATCGACACCATGGCGGTGTCGCCGTTGAACATGTACTCGAGTGAGTCCGGGTTGGCTCGGTTGATCCAGCCGGTGCCCGTCGTGGACGCTATGCCGATGACCGCTCGGTCGAGTCCGCCCGCGCGAACGAGTTCGCGGGCGGCGAGGTCGGCGGCGGCGTCGATGTCGGGCGCCGAATCGATGCCTGCGTAGACACGGATCGGCTCCTCGGACGGCTCGCCGTTGAACTCAGCGATCTCGGCGGCGCTCGGCCCCGTTGAGACGAACGCACGACCCATTCGGCCAAGACTCTCCCAACTCGCCAGCGAGCCCGGTCCACCCGACCGCAACGGGGACGCAGGTGGCGCAGAGTCGGGGGTTGACTCGTCGTTGACAGCCGCAAACGTCGAATTGAGCGCCTGCATCGTGTTCTTCGCGACGACATCGTTCACGAAGACCAAACTGACCACGACGACGATGACGACTGCGACGGCGGACGAGATCCGCGGCGGGACATGCCTGCTCAATCGGCGCGTCAGCACGCGCACCAGTGCACCCCACGCCTGGCCGAGTAGCAGGAGGGCGGCGAACACCACCACCGCGATCACCAAGATCTGTGGGTACGCGACCCAGGAGAGGCGCCCGACGCCCATCAGATCGCGAAGTTGGTCCTGCCACCGAGCGAACCAGTAGAGCATCACCGCGGTGCCGGCCGCCGCGACCACGCCGAGGACGATCCACGCAGTACGAGGGGGGCGCGGCCACGGCTCGGCACGCGAGACGAGATACCGTGCGAGCCACGCGAGAAGGGCTCCGAGCAGATAGCCGAGGGCAGCGGCCCCCGCGCTCACTACTCCCTGGAACAGTGGGCCACGCGGGAGGAGCGACGGAGTCGTTGAGAACCAGAGGAACGCAGTGGCGACGATCGCGCCGGTGAACGAGAGACGTCCGCAGTAGATCGTCGCCCACCGGCGGGTCCGGGAATGCTCGGGCGGACCCTCGTCGCCGGAATCGGCGCCATCCGTCACAGCTTCAGTGTCAACGGACATGTCGCCTCCTTCTCCTCGCGCGTTGAGGTCAATTCATACGCTATGGCGTGATCGGCCGGAACGATCCCGTTCCGGCCGAAGTGGTGTGGGACTATGAGGCCGTGAGGAATTCGAACGATCCGATCGCTGTGTCCGACGTCCGCATCGGTATCCCCGTCGTCGACGTCGAGGCCGCGACGCGTGCTTATCGGATCCTGCTCGGCGCACCGGCGGCCGATCGCCTGTGGGCGGCGGCCAACGGGTCGGTCGTACTGCTTCCGGCGGACGCAGATCCATCGGTCGACTTCGTGGTGCCGGATGAGACCCGCGCGCGTGTCCAGCTCGAACGACGCGGTCTGTCGGCCACCGATCACGCGCCGCTCGGTGTCACCGAGAAGATCCAGCGGGACGGCGACTCCCCGGTCCTGGACCACATCGTCCTCACACACGCAGACTCCGATGCGGCGATCGCGCTGTACGCGGGCCGTTTCGGGCTGGATCTGCGCCGGGTCCGGCCGCTCGGGGACGGACTGGCACAGCTGTTCTTCCGGACGTCGACAGTGGTCGTCGAAGTGGTTGCCGGTCCGGCGATGGCCGATCGCGACCGGTTCGGTGGGCTCGCCTGGCTGACCGAGGACATCGACGCCGACCAGGAACGCATCGTCGAAGCCGGTCTGGACACCAGCGAAGTCCGTGAAGGCCGCAAGCCCGGGACCCGTGTCTGCACCATCCGAGAACGCGCCTTGGGGACCCCGACTCTATTGATCGAGCAGTCACCGTGCGAGAACGATCCGTCGTGACTCCGATGTTTCCACTCGGATCGGTGCTGCTGCCGGGCGAACAACTGCCGCTACGCATCTTCGAGGCAAGGTACGCCTCGATGCTCGACGACGTGATCGCCGGGAACTCGACGTTCGGCGTCGTCTTGATCGAACGCGGTTCCGAGGTCGGTGGCGGCGATGCCCGGGGCGACGTCGGCACTCTCGCGTGGATCAAGGAGTGGGCCGAGAGCGCGCCACGTCAGTATTCGCTGCTGTGCACGGGTGTCCAGCGGATCGTGATCGACGAGTGGCTGACCGACGACCCGTACCCGCGAGCCCGCACTCGGGATCTGCCCGATGCCGACGGGGATGAGCCTGTCTGGTCGGCTCTGCTGGACCGGCGTGCGCAACTCCAGCTGTTGTGCGGACAAGGTGGCCGCCGCGACCCGCAATTACGGTGGATTGCTTCGCAACTCGCCGAACCGATCGACTATTCCGTTCCTGATGCGACCGCGGCGAGTTTCCGTGCGACGTCCGAGTTGCCGCTGGGTGCGGCGGACCGACAGCGGGCACTGGTCGCGCCCGATGCCGCAGCACGTGTCGACGTCCTCGTCTCGGCGGTCGACGACCTGCTCGCGGCCCTCCGATTCCGTCTTCAAGCCTGAATCGGCGTTGGCGTCTATCCTCGGCGTCATGAGCAATCTCGAAGTCCAGCCCGACGAGGTCGGTTGCTCGGGTACCGCATCCGATGGAGTTGAGGTGGTGACCCCCAGGGAGGTACCGCTCGGCGGGATTCGAGCGATGCTCGTCCGCCGGACGTTGCCCACCCGCGATCGGTCGATGATCGGCGCCTGGTGTTTCGCGGACCACTACGGTCCCGAGCAGGTGTCGTCGAGCGGCGGTATGCGTGTGCTGCCACACCCGCATACCGGCCTGCAGACGGTCAGTTGGCTGTTCGAAGGCGAGATCGAGCACCGCGACAGCGCCGGTGTCAATGCGATGGTTTTGCCGGGCGAGCTCAATCTGATGTCGGCGGGCTACGGAATCAGCCATTCGGAGGTGTCCACCACGGCCACCGACATTCTCCACGGCATGCAGTTGTGGCTCGCGCTGCCCGACGCAGTCCGTAACGAGCCGAACGGTTTTCAGCACTTCGTACCGGAGCCGGTTGCGCTGGTCGCGGCCGACGGGACGCCGGCGGGCAGCGCACGCGTGTTCATCGGTGACCTCGCGGGCTCGTCGTCGCCGGTCGTGACCGCGACGCCATTACTCGGCGCCGAACTCCTTGTGACACCGGGTGCGCGGGTCGACCTGTCTGTGGACCCGGGTTTCGAGCACGGCGCGATCCTGGACACGGAGCGGCTCATCGTCGCGGGCGTCGAGATAGCTCACGCGAGTCTCTGCTATGCGGGGCCCGGGTCGTCGACTCTCACACTGGAGAATCCGACCGACGCTCCCGCGCGGGTCATCCTGCTCGGGGGCGAGCCGTTCGGGGAGGACCTCGTCATGTGGTGGAATTTCGTCGGGCGCGACCACGACGAGATCGTGATCTTCCGCGAGGAATGGGAACGCGCCGCAGAGCGTTTCGGATCGGTAGACGGCTGGGCGTTCGACGAACGGATTCCTGCGCCGCCGCTCCCCAAGAGTCGGCTCAAGCCGAGAAGGAGGCCCGGACAGTCATGAGTGAGAGCACCGAGCAGATCGAAGTCACCCGCAACGACGAAGCCGGTCGGTACGAGATCACCGTCGATGGCGAACTCGCAGGTTTCACCGAGTTCGTCGACCACGACCGCCAACGCATCTTTCCGCATACCGAGTTGGACGAGACGTTTTCGGGCCGCGGCTTGAGTTCGGTCCTCGTCCGTCAGGCACTGGCCGACACGCGGGCGGCCGGGCAGCGCATCGTTCCGATCTGCCCGCTCGTCGCCCGCTACATCTCCAAGCATCACGACGAGGTCGGTGACATCGTCGACCGAGCGACTCCGGAAGCCCTCGAGTTCCTCGATTCGCGTTAGTCCCGACGCGTGTCGGCCAGTGAGCTGCAGGCCGCGACGTCCCGTCTACCGTGGGCGCACGTTGTGTGCGCTCATGATCGACACTCGGTTGAACGCGTTCATCGTGATGGCCGCCCACGTGACGGCGGAGATCTGTGCCGCGTCGAGGATGTCGGCGGCGCGTTCGTACGCGCAGTTCGCGTCCCTGTGGCCCGGTAGCTCAGTCACCGCCTCGGTGAGGTCGAGGGCGGCCTTCGTCTGGTCGTCGTAGAGCGACGGCGCCTCGCGCCAGGCCGGCAAGACGGCGATCTGCTGTTCGGTCACACCTGCCTTGACAGCGTCCGCGTGGTGGAGGCTGAGGCAGAACGCGCACCCGTTGATCTGCGAGCAGCGGAGATTGACCAATTCGATGATCCGGCGGTCGAGCCCGGCGTCTGCCGCCGCGTCAGCGACCGCGATCGAGACGCTGACCAGGTGCTTGTAGACGTCGGGATCCTGCTTGTCGAGTTTCACGCGAGGTGTCGGCATACGTCCCACGGTAGCGGCCACCGGGAGACTCCTCGCCGGTCCGCCCGCCCCCCGGCGACTGGACGAGCAAATATGTTGAACTCCCAACCTAATTCGCGTGAGATCGACGGTATGGAGACTGAACCGAAGAAGCTCAGGACCTTGACTCGGAAACCGGATCGGGGTGGAGACCGAGGCCTCCTCGATGAGGTGCTCGACGACGCATTGGTCGGCACCGTCTCGACGGTCGTCGACGGCTGGCCGTGGTCGGTGCCCATGCTGTTCGCGCGGCTCGGCGACGACGTGATCATCCACGGGTCGACGGGAGCGGGCCTGCTCCGCCACGTCGCGGAGGGCAGTGCGGTGACGCTGACCGCGTACGTGCTCGATGGCCTCGTAGTCGCCGACACGATGTTCGACCATTCCGCGAACTACCGTGCGGCAGTGGTGCGTGGAGTCCTCGAACCCGTGGACGACGCCGCCGCCGCTCTCGCAGCGTTGACCGACCGCATTGTTCCGGGGCGTTCGTCCGAGACACCGCCGATAACCGCTAAGCAGGTCGCGGCCACACGGACTCTTCGGCTACCTATCGTCGACGGTCGATGGATTGCGAAAGCGCGAAGCGGCGGCGCAGGCATCGGGACCGATGACTGGACCGGGATTGTCCCGGTGAGCACCGTTTACGGTGAGCCGGTGGCCGAGACCGGTGACACCGTTCCGGCTTCGGTGCGGAGGTTGGTCGACGAGCAGTAGCGCGTCGACGGTTCGATCAGTCGGTGATCTTCTCACGATCTCCTGAGGACTCGCCGAGATCGGCGAGCATGCTGGCGACGTCGATACCAGTGGTCGAACGGATCACCTCGAGTGTGCTCGCGACACCGCTGCCAGCGCTTCGGGTCAACGGACTGACCGAATCGCCGACGAGAGTGATGTTCGAGTCGGCGAGCGGCTGCGACGCGGCGCTGACGATGTCCGGCAGGTTGTTCAGAACCAGTTCGAGCTGACCGACCTTGTCGAGTTTGCCGAGTGCTTCGGCGCGCTTCTCCAGAGCATCGGCCTCAGCCTCGCCCTTGATTCGGATGCTCTCGGCCTGCGCTTCGGCCTCGGCGGTGATCTCCGCCTTTCGTGCTTCGGCGCGCTGCTGTGCCGCGTACAGGTCGGCCTCGGCGGGGCGACGGACCTCTGCATCGAGCTCCGTGTCGCGCAGTCGAGCGTTCTGTGCGGCGACCTCGTTGTCCTTCTCGACCTGGATACGGCGACGTTCCGCCTCAACCAGGGGTCGTACCGCATCCGCCTCGGCGGCCGCACGGTCGGTGGCCTGACGGGCGGCCTCACGCTGGATGTCGAGCTCTCGCTGCTGCTCGATGATCGCCTGTTCGTTGGCGATGCGGCTCTGCTCGGCCACTCGGTGTGCTTCGGCGCGCGACTGGGACGCGATGGCGGCCTGATCGGACCGCTCCTTGGCGGCGAGGTCACTGAAGTACTGGCCGTCCGAGTCCTGGACGTCATTGATCGAGAAGCTGTCCAGAAGCAGACCCTGGTTGCCGAGTATCTCCTTGATCGACTGTGCGACCTGGTCGACGAGCTGCTGGCGATCGACCAGGATGCTCTTGGCCGTCATGGTGCCGACGATCGATCGCAGTTCACCGGACAACTGCTCGGTGACCAGCGCCTTGACCCGGTTCAGGTCGTCGCCGAAACGCGGCCCCGCCTTGAGGATGTCCTCAGGTGTGTCGCCCACCTTGACGACGGCGACACCGCGGACCTTCAGTTCGATGCCGTCGTTGGCCGGCGTCGACGTATCGAGGTCGGCTTTGATCGACGACAACTGGACCCGTGTCGCTCGCTGCACGACGGGCAGGACGAACGTTCCGGTGCCGCGGTAGACCTTTCCCTGGTGGCCCTTGCCGGTGCCGGTGACGATGAACGCCTCCTCGGCGCCCGGAACGCGATAGCGCGACAAGAGGAGGAGTACGACGAGCACGAGCAGGACGACGACGACGGCCACGGCCGTGATGATCGCGGTCATGGGTGATCATTCCCTTCTGGGTGGGTGACCTCGTCGAATGTCAGCGACGAGACAAAGAAACCTTCGCGATGCTCGATCTTCTCGACGATGACCGCGCGGTCGTTGTGGGCGAACGACTCGTCCGAGGTGACCGTGACCTGTCGTGTACCGAGAGGGGTGGCGACCTCCGCTGTGCCGAATCGGCCTTGTGCGATCGGTTCGACGATGCGGACCGCCGAACCGACGAGGTCGTACGACGGCAGTTCCTCTTCGGACCCGACGAGATATCCGAGAACCGCGAATGCGACGAGCCCCAATACGATTCCCGCGACCGCACCGGACACCAGTGCGACGCCCGTGCCCGTCGCGTCGAAGACGATAAGACCACCGGACAACAGACCGAAGCCGGTCACGAACGGGGTGGCGACCGACAGTAGGCCTGCGCTGGAGTCGCCGACATGGATGTCGACCGAACCGAACTCGACGCCGATGAGCGACAGGACCGTCAGCGTCAAGCCGACGAGCCCTATCGCAAGGAGGACGATTCCGAGCACCGGTGCTCCATTTCTGCAGAGTTTCGCGTAGATCCATTCTGTCATAAGGAGGAAGTAGGCCCGGATGTGTGGATGACGCAGGGGTTCGACACGCCGGGGCGCAGGCGTGTACGCAGCCACCATTAATAGTGCCATTGACAATTGGCACGGTGGGTGGTGATATTCCGATATGGTTGAAACACGAACAGTCGGGCCGGTACCGGTTTCGGCATCGAGGAGGTCGCGGGCCGCAGCCACCGTCACTCGGATCGGCCTGGGAACCTTCACCGGATTCATCGGGACGAGTCCATTCGGAGTGCGCCTGGCCCGGCGGACGATCGCGACGCTCATGCGCGCCTTCGGTTCGATGCCCATGGGAACGACGATCGAGAAGGTCGACGCACGAGGCGTGCGAGGCGAATGGGTGTACGGCCCCGACGTGGATCGCGCATCCGATCACGTTGTCTACCTCCTGCACGGGAGTGCGTACATGATGTGCTCGCCGACGACGCACCGAAGTCTCGCTGCGCGTCTGTCGGAGATCACCGGGCTGCCCGCATTCGTTCTCGACTACCGACTCGCGCCCGAGCATCGGTTTCCGGCGGCGGCCGACGACGTCGACGCGGGCTGGGACTGGTTGATCGCCCAGGGATACGACCCGTCGAACATCGTCGTCGTCGGAGACTCCGCGGGCGGGCACCTCGCGGCAGCGTTCATGTTGAACCGTGCTGCCGCGCAGCAAACGCTGCCCGCCTGTGCCGTCTTGTTCTCTCCGGTCGTTGACGTGACCTTCGGTCTGGCGGCGCAGCAGGAGCGGATTCGTCGCGATCCGATGATCAGTGCGGCTCGAGCCCGACGCCTCGTCGACCTTTACACCGTCGGTGCCGACCTGGGCGATCGGCGCCTGACTCTGCACTACGACAGTGCCGCGGACTGTCCTCCGGTGCTCGTGCAGTCGGGAGGGGCAGAGATGCTGCAAGCCGATGCGCGGCACTTCGCGGATCACTTCGCGGCCAACGGCGGCGTAGTGACCAGCGAACTGTGGCCCGAGCAGATGCACGTCTTCCAAGCGTTACCGCGTCTGGGCCCCGAGCCCGACGCGGCGCTGCGTCGGGTACGCGAGTTCGTCATCGGCGCGTTCGAGATCAGCCGCGCCACAGAAGGAGCGGCGTCATGACTCCCGTCGACTCGCTGCTCGTCAGCTTGGTCCGCGCCCGACGCAGTCATGGCGCGAACGCGGTCGTCACCGGCGCGGGCAGCGGCATCGGCCGAGCATTCGCCGTTGAACTCGCTGCGCGGGGCGGGCACGTGGTCTGTGCCGACATCGACCCCGAACGAGCCGCTGAGACCGCTGAGATGATCAGCGCAACCGGTGGTCGTGCGGTAGCGCAGTTCTGCGACGTCAGCGTTCTGGACGACGTCGTCAAACTGGCGGACGTCGCGGTGACCGAATTCGGCGGTCCGCCGACACTCGTCGTCAACAACGCGGGCGTCGGTATCGGCGGACGACCCGTCGGCGAGATCGGTATGGACGACTGGAACTGGGCGCTCGGTATCAATCTCTGGGGCGTCATCCACGGCTGCGAGACCTTCGCCCCGCTCATTCGGGCCGCGGGACAGGGCGGGGTCATCAACGTGGCGTCGGCTGCCGGATTCGCCGCGGCGCCGATGATGGGGCCATACAACGTCGGCAAGGCGGGCGTCATGTCTCTGTCCGAGACGCTCTCCGCGGAGATGAGCGGAACCCGAGTCGCCGTCACCGTGCTCTGTCCGACGTTCGTCAAAACGAACGTCGCACGCGACGGCCGGATCACCGACGACGGTCGCGGCCTGGCGGACTGGCTGATGGAGAAGACCGGCCACTCGCCGGAGAGTGTCGCCGCAGCGACGCTCGACGCCAATGATCTCGGACGTCTCTACGTCGTTCCCCAGATCGACGCCACCGTCGTCTGGCACCTCAAACGGCATCTGCCTGCGCCGTACACGTGGGGTGCGGGATTGCTGAACCGTCTGCTGCCCGGCGAACGAGTCGGCACTGAGCCCGAGGTCGTCGCGGCGACCCGAACCCGCTAGATCAACCGAAGGAGACTCGTCATGGCCATGGACCTGGACCGTATGCTGAAAATGATCAAAGACCGCCAGTGGGCGCTTGCCGACATCGACTGGGACGCACCGGGGGCCGAGCTCATCGAGCCCGAACTCCATGCGAAACTCAAGCCGTTCCTGTCGGATCTGATGTGGATCGAGAACGTCGGAGCCCGCGGATTCGCTGCGATGGCGAAGAAGGCCCCGACACCGACGCTCAAGAGCATCTACGAGCACTTTCACGCCGAGGAGCAGAAGCACGCCAATGCCGAGCTCGCTCTGATGCGGCGCTGGGGGATGCTCGACGGTGACGAGATCCCGTCGCCGAACGTGAATGTCCAGCTGATCATCAACTTCTTGGACAAGCACTCCGACGGGATGTCGCTGTCGTTCCTCGGCACGGTGATCCCGATGCTCGAAGTGGCGCTCGACGGTGCGCTCATCAAGTTCATCACCGACGAAGTGAAGGACCCGGTGGCGCAAGAGGTGTTCCGGCACATCAACTCCGACGAGTCGCGTCACCTCGCCGTCGACTACGAGGTGATGGAGATCCTCGGCCACGCCGAACTGCGCATACTGATCGCCGACTTCATCGGCGGCTGGCTGAACCCGTCGCTCATGATCGGCTTCCTCAGCTACATGCCACTGCTGAACAAGATGCGCGACAACATCGTCGCGATGGGCGTCGACGAGGAGAAGCTCTACGGCGCGATGAAGAAGTACCGGGCCGTCGGCGGCCGCAGCAAGTATGTGAACCGTCTGCCGATGTTCCGACTGGTCTCGCTGCACGGCTCCTGGGTGATCAATCGCAACAACCTCCCGTACCACCTGGTCGCCGACAGTCTGGTGAAGATCACCGGCAAGATACCGTTCGATCTCGTCCACCGCACTCCGACCTGGTCGCAGGAACTCACCTACGAACCGGCAGCCTGAAGGGACGCGCATGGCCATCGCAGTAGCAGTCATCGGAGCCGGATTCGCGGGGATCGGCGCGGCGATCAAGTTGAAACAGAAGGGGATCGACGACTTCGTCATCTACGAGCGCGGCGACCGCGTCGGAGGCACATGGCGCGACAACACCTATCCCGGCGCAGCGTGCGACATCCCGTCGCAGTTGTACTCGTACAGTTTCGCTCCCAACCCGGAGTGGTCGCACACCTACTCCGGTAGCGCCGAGATCCTCGACTACATCGACGGTATGGTTGCCGAATTCGGTGTGGCGGAACGCATTCGATTCGGCTACGACGTGACCGGGCTCTCGTATGACGAGAAGTCAGGGGAGTGGACCGTGCGATTCGCGGGCCGACGTCGGGCGGTCAAGGCCCGTTCGGTGATCATGGCGGCCGGGCCGCTCGCGAACCCGTCGTTCCCCGACATCCGGGGTATCGACACGTTCGAAGGCCACCGGATCCACAGCGCGCGCTGGGATCATGACTATGACTTCAGCGGTAAGAAGGTCGCTGTCGTCGGTACGGGCGCCAGCGCGGTCCAGATCGTTCCGCACCTGGTGAACGACGCAGCATCGGTCAAGGTGTTCCAGCGGACACCGGGGTGGGTGCTTCCACGTATCGATGTGGAGACCGGCGAATTCGCGAAGAGCGTGTACCGCAAGGTACCCGGCGCGCAGAGGCTCGCCCGTGCCGCGTGGTTCTGGGGTCACGAGTCAGTCGCTCTCGGCGTCGTGTGGGACACGCCGCTGACCCGAGTCGTCGAGGCGGTGAGCAAGCTGAATCTGCGTCTGCAGGTGAAGGATCCGTGGCTGCGTCGCCAACTGACGCCGGACTTCTCGGCCGGGTGCAAACGTCTGCTGATGACCAGTGACTACTACCCGGCGCTGCAAGCCGACAACTGCAAGCTCGTCACCTGGCCGATCGCGCGGGTCTCGCCGAAAGGCATCCGCACCGTCGAAGGCATCGAACACCAAGCCGATGTCATCGTGTACGCGACCGGATTCGACGTAGGCAAACAGGGGACGCCGTTCCCCGTGACCGGTGTCGGCGGTCGGACACTCACCGACGAGTGGGCGGGCGGCGCGTATGCGTACCGCAGCGTGAACGTGGCCGGGTACCCGAATCTTCACGTCACGTTCGGTCCGAACTCCGGGCCGGGCCACAACTCGGCGCTCGTGTACATGGAGGCGCAGATCGACTACATCACAGATGCTGTCTCGATGCTCGAAGTCAACGGATGGAAAGCGCTCGACGTCCGGGAAGAGGTTCAGTCCACATACAACCGGGAGATCCAGAAGCGACTCGGGGCGACGACGTGGAACTCGGGCTGCCAGAGTTGGTATCTCACGGAGGACGGCTTCAACGCCACGATGTTCCCCGGATTCGCCACGCAGTACACCAACCAGTTGGCCAGAGTCGACTTGCAGGACTACCGGATTCTCGTGCACGACCCGACCACTCATGACACGGCTACACACGCTGTGTCTGGGCCCGCGATGTCAAGATAAGGTCGTTCGATGACCGAGTACCGGATCGACGACCTCGCCCGTGAGTCGGGTACCACGACCCGGAACATCCGCGGATACCAGGAACGGGGCCTCCTGCCCGCACCGTTTCGGCGCGGACGGGTCGCCATCTATACCGAACGACATCTGGCCAACCTGCGGGCGATCAACGATCTGCTCGGCAAAGGATTCAATCTCAAGCACATCGCCACGTTCCTGACCGATCCGCGTGCGCGAGTCGGCGAGGCGCTCGAACTCACAGACGTACTCGGCGAGCACTGGTCGCGCGAGCCGAGTCGCCGGATGTCGCGACGTGAGTTGGCGGTGAAGCTGGGCATGGCCGACGACGCTACCGTCGATCGGCTGGTCGGTGCGGGGATCGTGAGTCGGATCGAGGGCTCCGAAGACGTTCAGGCGATCGACGCACGGATCGTCGACAACCTCGCCACACTGATCGACCGCGGCATGCCCTTCGAATCGGTGGTCGACGCACACGCGGAGTTCACCGACAAGTTGTCCGACGCGGTCCGAGTCCTGATGCGAGCGGCGCACGACGAGTTCATCAGGCGAGAGGGGATCGGGTGGGTTCCGCAGACCTCCGACGAGGTCGCCTGGGTCACCGACCTCTTGGCGGCGATGCGGCGGGTCGCGACCGACAACGCGTACAGCGCATTGGATCGGGCACTCGACTCCACCCTCGACGAGCAACTCCGCGAACACGAGCAGGCGTCGGGCCGGCCGATCATTCGGCAGTAGGACCGAGCTGTCTGGCGAGCGGGCCGTCGGCGGTCGGACACACCATCACCCGCCGAGGGATCGTTCGGTCTCCGGCGTATGATGCCGGTGGAAGCGCTCGGATCGACAACGCCGTCCCGAGCACTGCAAATCGCCGGTAGACACCGGTCGATTTCACCCGATCTGGCACCCGCTGACAGATCTGCTCCGCTGCCCACAGCAAGCGGTGCAGGTCAGTGGCCGACGGTGTGTGCGCTGCCTCGCAAAATCGGGGACCGGTCGCACCGGGTCACAACAAGCGGGACAATGTCAGCGACGCAAATAACGAGTTCCACAAGAACACGATCGAGAAGAGGCAGCGACACCCATGACCTCCCAGAAGCAGACGATCATCTACACGCTCACCGACGAGGCTCCCCGCCTGGCGACGGAAGCGTTTCTGCCGATCATCCGCACCTTCGCAGGACCAGCCGGAATCGAAGTCGAGACGAGTGACATCTCGGTCGCGTCGCGAATACTGGCCGCGTTTCCGGACTACCTGACCGACGAGCAGAAGGTCCAAGACAACCTCGCCGAGTTAGGCCGCCTCACTCAGTTGCCGGAGACCAACATCATCAAGCTGCCGAACATCAGCGCTTCGGTGCCGCAGTTGAATGCTGCGATCCGCGAACTGCAGGAGAAGGGGTTCGCTGTCCCTAACTTCCCGCAGGATCCGAAGACTCCGGAGGAAGAGCAGGTCCGCGATCGTTACGCGGCGTGCCTCGGCAGCGCGGTGAATCCGGTTCTCCGTGAGGGGAACTCGGACCGCCGCGCGCCGAAAGCGGTGAAGGAGTACGCCCGGGAGAACCCGCACAGCATGGGCAAGTGGTCGATGGCGTCACAGTCGCACGTTGCGCACATGACGCACGGCGACTTCTACGCTGGCGAGAAGTCGATGATCCTGGACCATGCGTGCGAGGCACGTATGGAGGTCGTGACGCCGGACGGTCAGACCCACCTGATGAAGACGGTCCCGCTCGACGAGGGCGACGTCATCGACAGCATGTTCATGAGTAAGAAGGCGCTTCTGGACTTCTACGAAGAGCAGCTCAACGACGCCAAGGAGACCGGCGTCATGTTCTCGCTCCACGTCAAGGCGACCATGATGAAGGTCTCGCACCCGATCGTGTTCGGGCACTGCGTCAAGGTCTTCTACAAGGACGCCTTCGCCAAGCACGGCGACCTGTTTGACGAACTCGGCGTCAACGTCAACAACGGAATGGCCGATCTCTACGACAAGATCGAGACGCTCCCCGCGTCGAAGAAGGAAGAGATCGTCGAAGATCTCCATCGTTGCCATGAGCACCGCCCCGAACTGGCGATGGTCGACTCGGCGCGCGGCATCTCGAATTTCCACTCGCCGAGCGACGTCATTGTCGACGCCTCAATGCCCGCCATGATCCGTATCGGCGGCAAGATGTACGGCGCGGACGGCCGTAAGAAGGACACCAAGGCAGTGATGCCGGAATCGACCTTCGCGCGTATCTACCAGGAGATCATCAACTTCTGTAAGACCAATGGTGCATTCGACCCGACCACGATGGGCACCGTCCCGAACGTCGGCCTCATGGCGCAGAAGGCCGAAGAATACGGCTCGCACGACAAGACGTTCGAGATCCCGGAGGCCGGCGTCGCGAACATCGTCGACGCGTCGACCGGCGAGGTTCTGCTGTCGCAGGACGTCGAAGCGGGCGACATCTGGCGCATGTGCATTGTCAAGGACGCACCGATCCGCGACTGGGTGAAGCTCGCGGTGACGCGGTCGAGGGAGTCCGGTATGCCTGCCGTGTTCTGGCTCGATCCGTACCGTCCGCACGAGAACAACCTGATCTCGCTGGTGAAGAAGTACCTGCAGGACCACGACACCGAGGGCCTGGACATCCAGATCATGTCGCAGGTGCGCGCCATGCGCTACACGCTCGAGCGGGCGTGGCGTGGGCTCGACACCATTTCGGTGACCGGAAACATTCTGCGCGACTACCTCACCGACCTGTTCCCGATACTGGAACTGGGTACCAGCGCCAAGATGCTGTCGATCGTCCCTTTGATGGCCGGCGGCGGACTGTACGAGACCGGCGCGGGCGGAAGCGCCCCGAAACACGTCAAGCAGCTCGTCGAGGAGAATCACCTGCGGTGGGACTCGCTCGGCGAGTTCCTCGCTCTCGCTGCGAGCCTGGACGACCTGGGCCGCAAGAACGACAACGCGAAGGCCAGGGTGCTCGGTGAGACGCTCGACGCGGCGACCGGCAAACTGTTGAAGAACCGGAAGTCGCCGTCGCGCACCACCGGCGAGCTCGACAACCGCGGCAGTCAGTTCTACCTCGCCCTCTACTGGGCCCAGGAGTTGGCGGCGCAGACCGACGATGCGGAACTCGCGTCACACTTCAGCGCACTCGCCGAGAAGCTCGCTGCCGACGAGCAGAAGATCATCGACGAACTCTCCGAGGTACAGGGCAACCCGGTCGATCTGGGCGGTTACTACGAGGCGGCCGCCGACAAGATGGCGGCGGCGATGCGTCCGAGCACGACGCTGAACGCGCTGCTCGACGAGGCAGCCGTCTGACACACGAAGTCGCAGATTTCGATAGGAGGCGACCCCCGAGGATGATCCTCGGGGGTCGCCGCCGTCGGTCGCTGTATCGCCAGGCCGTCCGATCACGGCGTCGCTGATCAGCACCGTGCGGCGCGGGATCGCCATGGAACTGAAGAATGCGATGAGGCAGACGGCCAGACATACCAGGACGGTCGCCGAGTACGCGGAGATGGTCGGCGTGACGACCAGTCCGCTAGGTGTCGACGTCGAGACGGTTGACGCGGTGAGCACCATGCCGACCACTGCGGTCGACGTCGAGGTGCCGATGGCACGCATGAGGGCGTTGACGCCGTTGGCCTCCCCGGTCTGTGACGCGGGGACCACTTGCATGATGAGGGCGGGCATGGCCGAGTACGCGAGACCGAGGCCTGCACCGACGAACGCTCCGGACAGCAGGATCGACAGCCAGTTCACCGTCCACGGTCCGATCAGCGCGAGCAGAAATACGACATAGCCCGCGCCGATCACCAGGCCGCCGAAGGCCAGGGAGATACGCGCGCCGTTCCGATCGGTCAGCCATGCGCTGACGTATGAAAAGCCGAACATGACCAGCCCCATCGGCATCAGGACGAGACTGGCCATGACCATAGTCATGCCGACGCCGCCCGGCGTCTCGGTCGGCGCCATGAGGAGTTGAATGGGTGCCATCTGCGACGCGTAGAACGCGAATCCGGTCGCGATCGACGCGATGTTCGTCAGCATGATCGGCTTGCTCGTCAGCACGTCGAGATCGATGAGCGAGTTGGGGGCCCGCCGCTCCCACCGCCACCAGATGACTGCGGCGACTGCGAACGCCGCGAACAGTCCGAGGGTCACCGGTTCGGTCCAGCCCCACTGGGCGCCCTTCGATATCGGCAGTAGGACGAACGTGAGGACCGCGGTGAGGCCGAGTGCTCCGATCACGTCGAACTTGCCGCCGGCGCGTTCCTGGCTCTCGGGTACGCACAGGCGTAGACCGATCCCGCCTGCGATCGCGGTCGCGGCGCTGATCCAGAACAGTGCGTGCCAACTGATCTGTTCGGCAATGACGGCGGCGAACGGGAGCCCGAGCGCGCCGCCGACGCCGAGCGATGCGCTCATGGCGCCGACCGACGAGCCGAGGCGATCGGCCGGGACGATGTCGCGCAGGATGCTGATGCCGACCGCGATGGTTCCGATGCCGACGCCTTGCAGGGCTCGGCCGAGGAGGAACGGCAGCAGTGCTGTCGACACGGCACAGATCGCTGAGCCGGCGGCGACAGAGACCATGTTGCCGATCATCACGCGGCGCTTGCCGTACATGTCGCCGAGTCGGCCCGCGATCGGTGTCGCCACGGCCCCGACCAGCAGCGTGATGGTCAGCGCCCAGGAAGCATTACTGGACGAGGTGTGGACGAGGTCGGGCAGTTGGGGGATGAGAGGG
>NZ_JBQEDL010000008.1:0-20282 GCF_052106715.1 Gordonia sp. (in: high G+C Gram-positive bacteria) | reverse complement strand
GGACGATGATCGTCTGCATGAGCGAGACGACGATGCCTGCCGCGCACAGCACGACGACAGCGATCCGAGGGTAAGCGGTTGGCGTAGACAGGGTTTCAACTTTCTGAACAACTATTCGCCTTCAACCCTATGGCCTGGCCATCTATTCCGCACTGTCGCTGCTCGCCCCTCCCCTCGGGCGGTCGCGCGAAACCTCACAGTGAGTGCTGATCGAGGAAGTCGTCAATGGCGGTTGCGAACACCTGGTTGTCGTCGCCGGCCACCATGTGGCCTGCGGCACTGACGTCGGCGACATCGGCGTGGGGGACCAGCTCGAGCATGCTCGCGACTCCTGTCTCGCTGACCACATCCGACCTTCCGCCGCGCACGATGAGCGTCGGCACCTTCACTTGCTGTGCAGCGGCGCTCAGTCGTGCCGGATCCGTATGGCGGCGTGCTTCGTTCCCTGACGAGGTGATGAACGCCGGATCCCAGTGCCAGTACCAACGACCGTCGTCGTGGAGGCGGACGTTCTTCTTGAGGCCTTCAAGGTTGCGTGGCCGCTTCCGCTCGGGGTTGTACGCGGTGACGGCGTCGGCCACCTCGTCGAGTGTCGCGAAGCCGTCGATGTGATCGGTCATGAACGACTGGATACGACCGATGCCTTCGGGCTCCACGTGAACCACGACGTCGACCATGACGAGAGCGGCCGCTTCGCCGGGGTTCTCACCCGCCAGGCACAGCCCGGTGATCCCGCCGAGTGACGCGCCGACGATGATCGGCGCCCGACCGATGGAGGTGACGACGTTCCCGATGTCGTTGACGAACGCGTCGATGCCGTAGTCGCCGTCCGGTGCCCAACTGCTGTCACCGTGTCCGCGGAGGTCGATCGTGTAGACCTCGCGGCCGCGTTCGGCGAGCGCTGCGGCGCTGCGATCCCACGAGTGCCGGGTCTGGCCGCCGCCGTGGAGGAGGACGATCGGTGTGCCTGACGAGGTCTCCGACGCCCATCGATCGCCGACGATTCGTACCGCTTCCGAGTCGACGGCCAGGGGTTCGGGTGTAATGCCTGGCATTTGTTGTCCTCCATCATCTATTCGATATTTCAAACCTACACAGGCGGACGTTCCCGGCCCGTTTCGGGTGGTTGTGATGCTTTTGTGGTCGATCTGAATGAATATGTGTCGAAATCGAAATCATTGACTACATGACGGAGTACGGGACAGACGCTATTGTCTATTCGGGTCAATGTTCACGCATTCACCCAAAACGAATCGTGACAGAAACCGATAGGGGAGACATGACGAAGATTGTGCGCCGCCGGACAGCAGGCATCGTGGCAGCTCTGGCCGTGACCACGCTGGTCGCGGCGGGATGCAGCGACGACAACAACGACGACGCTTCGAATGCGTCGGGTACGTCCACCGAGCAGTCCGCAGACGCGAGCGGCGCGGAATCGGGCTCGGAGTCTGGCGCTATGGGTGGCGAAGACGTCCCGCTCGAAGCAGCGGACGGGTCCAAGGTCACCCTGACTGGCGCGATCGCAGCCAAGTACCAGTCGGCGACCGAGAAGCAGAAGACCGATCTCGGCAAGCCGCTGACCGGTGACGATGCTAAGGGCACCGGTGAGAACGGCGTCTCGTTCCAGCAGTTCGACGGCGGCGTCATCACGTCGAAGGGCGACCAGGCCTACGTGACGTGGGGTAAGATCCGCGACGCGTGGAACGTCAAGCGTGACGACAAGGGCGAGCCCGCCGAAGACGGCAAGGGCGGCTCGGCAGGTCCGTTGGGCGCACCGACCAGCGACGAGACCGAGGAAGGCGACATGAAGAAGTCGACCTTCGAGAACGGTGAGATCACCTACAACACCAAGACGCAGAAGGTCGAGGTGACCGTCGACGGCAAGACCGTCGCGGCCGAGTGATCGATTGATCCCGTGAAATGCCCCGTCTGCGCTGCAGGCGGGGCATTTCTGTGTCTGTCCCGGCATCGGCTCGCGACAACCCCGAATTCGGCTGGCTACGATCGGTGACATGTCCGAGCGGCCGCGACGTTGGAACCACAACATTCACTATCACGGTCTCGTTCTCGATGCCGTGTCGAATGGCGCGAGATCGGCGTTGGACGTGGGAACCGGCGACGGATTGTTGGCCGCCGATCTGGCGGCGGTCGTCGACGACGTGGTCGCAATCGACATCGACGACGACGTTCTCGAGTCGGCACGTACGGAGGTCGGAAGCCTCGAGTGGGTCTGCGGCGACGTCATGGACCACCCGTTCGGCCGGACCTTCGACGTCGTAGCCTCGGTTGCCACGATCCACCACCTGCCCGGCCCCCATGCCGCGTTCACGCGACTCGCCGAACTAACGGCGCCTGGCGGTGTGCTCGTGATCGTCGGACTCGCGCAGCCGTCCAGTCCACTCGACTACGCGTACGCCGCTGTGGGCGCCGTTCAGCACAGGTGGCTCTCGTGGCGATACGGGTACTGGGAGCACTCTGCGCCGACCGTCTGGCCGCCGCCACAGACATACGAGGAGGTCGCCAGGACCGCGCTTGAGGTACTCCCGGACGCGAGGTGGCGGCGACTGCCGTTGTTCCGGTACGCGCTCACCTGGCATCGACCCTGATCGTGCTGAGCCGTCCTTACATCGACCGCGCGGCTGGAGCGTCGTCGACCATCTGGTGCCGAACGTCGTACGCGACTCTCATGCGCTCCATCTCGGTATCGCGGTCGCGGTATCCGCGGGCGATGAGCTCGGTCCGACCACCGGCCGCGATCAACCGCAACCGCTCGCTGGTGGCCAACAGCGGGCGGGCGAGCTTCAGGATGCCGGTGAGGCGGCTCGGTGGAATGCAAAGCTCGTCGGCTGCCTGCTCCCCGAGGAACAGGCGCTGCAGGCTGCGGGTCAGTTCGGCTGCCGTCGCGCGGCGTACATGGTCGGAGCCCGGCAGTAGCGCTGCCAGTTCGGGGATCAAGTAGTCGTCGGTGAGCGCGGCGACGAATTCGATGTCATCGGGGCCGGGCCCGGGCGACGTCAACCGGTACAGCTTCTCTATCCGGATATGGTCCGCGGCGGTACGAGGGTTGAGGTGATCGTCGACACCGACGACGTGGCCGACGTATCGCCACAGGTGATAGATGTCGGCGAGTTCCTGATCGGTGAACCGGACGCCGACCCTCTCCATCGCTTCGAGCGCGATGTGTCCGAACTCAGCCATGGTGAATGCCATGTAGGGCTGCGGGATGGGGACGCCCCACGCGTCGTCGTCCCACAGGTCGGCCAGTCGGAGCCCGCGACGCACATGGGCATGAATGATGCGCACGCGCACCGTGTACGCGAAACCATCTCCGTCACGGCGCATTCCGCCGGGGCTGAGAATTCGGCGAAGCCACTCGCCAACCTCCACCGAGCGGACCGCGGGCTGCGACACGTAGCGGCCGGTCAGCGCGAGCGGCTTGCCGGCGAGTGTGTTCGATGCACCACGCAGCAATGACGCTGCGGCGAGAACGATCCCCATGGTGGCCGTGTGCTGGACGAGGGCGTCGGCGGCCCGGTCCATGGCGGCATGGTCCACCCAGGTCGGCTCGTCGTCGAGCGCAGCGAACATCTCGTGCAACGAGGCAGGCGCCTCGTGGACCGCGTCGACGCCGAACGCGAGTGCTGTGGTGACGGCGCGGGTCGCCGAGCCAGAGGGGAAGTCGTCGCATACGACGGCGTCGGCGAGCGGATCGGCGTCCCACATCGCTTCGAGCCATCGCGTACCTGCGGGGCCGAAACGATGGACGGCGGCGTCTGCCTCTACGAGGTCGGTGGGAGGCTGTGTGACCATGTCTTCAGTCAAACACGAGGAATCCTCAGTTACTATTCACTTTCATGGCCCGATCGTCCGCGGCGCCACGGCGCGCACGACCTCGACAGCAACGCAGCATCGAGATGCGCGATCGCCTGTTGTCCGAGGCGCTGCGGCTGCTTGCGCGTACGCCGGGGACCCTGCCGACAACACAGCAACTGGCCGATAACGCGCACGTCAGCATAGGTACCGTCTACCGGTACTTCGCGTCGATAGACTCAGTCGTCGATGAACTCAGATCAAACGCGATCCGCGACATCACCACCGATCTCACGACCGGAGTCGGCGTTGCGCTCGGTCAGGAGCCGATGGATGCAATGGTGACCATCGTTCAGACCCTCACCTCTTCGTTCGAGCGTCACCAGCCCATTCTGTCGGTGGCTGTGACAGCGGGCGACGAGGGACGGTTGTGGCCGGAAGTAGAGGGCCCGCTGACTCCGCTGGCGCGTGTCCTGCCTGCGCGGCTACGACCTGATCTGCAGGACCCCGAACTTGACGACCTCGTGTTCCTCACGATGGGAGCCACCGCGAGTCTGTGCCTGCGGATCGCGCTGTTCCGGAGGCCCGACGCTGATCGCGACGCATTGGTCGCGACGGCGGCGCGAATGCTGTTGGCCGCCTTCGCAACGTGATTCAGGCGGTGTCACCGAGCGTCCCTCAGTCCGAACCAGGGGCGATGTCAGGGAATCCACCGATGTGTATAAGTGCTGGTCGAAGTTAGCTTCATGGTGATGACGAACCTCGACGAGAGAGCACTGACATGATTTCAGCACGCGCACTGACCAAGAGGTACGGCGATCGGGTCGCGGTCGACGGCGTCGACTTTACTGTGACGCCGGGCAAGGTGACCGGGTTCCTCGGACCGAACGGGGCCGGGAAGTCGACGACCATGCGGATGGTTCTGGGTCTGGACCGACCGACGTCCGGTTCGGTGACCGTGAACGGCCATCCCTATGCGCAATCGCCTGCGCCACTCCGTGAGATCGGCGCGCTACTCGAAGCGCACGCCGTCCATCCGGGCCGCTCGGCCGTCGACCACTTGCGATGGCTCGCTGCGAGCAACGGAATCTCACATGCGAGGGTCCGCCAGGTCCTCGACCACGTCGGACTCGAGGACGTCGCCAAGACGCGCGCAGGGAAGTTCTCACTCGGCATGAGGCAGCGACTGGGCATCGCGTCCGCGCTGCTCGGTGATCCACCTGTGGTGATCCTCGATGAGCCGGTCAATGGGCTCGACTCCGAAGGTATCCGTTGGGTTCGACGACTCTGTCGGCGACTCGCCGACGAGGGCCGCACGGTGTTCGTGTCCTCGCATCTCATGGCCGAGATGTCACTGATGGCAGATCACCTGATCGTTATCGGCCAGGGCAGGATCCTCGCCGACGCCTCGATGACCGACTTCATGACCGAGCACGCACCGAGTTACGTCCGATTCCGCACCCCTGATCCCGCCGATGCGCTACGAGCAATAGCTCGGGCGGGATATGGCGGAGCGACAGTCGGCGACGAACTCCGTGTCGACGGGGTGGACGCATCCGGCGTCGGCGACATCCTATTCGCCGCGCAGGTCCGGGTCCACGAACTCACAGCCGTTCAGTCCTCTCTCGAAGAGGCGTTCATGGCGTTGACGGCAGATTCCGTCGAGTACCACGCCCACATGGAGCGCCCAGCCGCCCCGACGCTCGAAGGAGCCTTCTGATGACAACCACGACTGTCGGCAGGGCAGTCGCCGACACGACGTTCTCCGCACCGGCCGCGCCTGGTTTCGGATCTGTCGTGAAGGCGGAGTGGATCAAACTTTTCTCGGTTCGGTCCACCTGGTGGACGCTCGGCGCCACCGTCGTCCTCGGTGCCGGACTCACCGTCGTGTTGTGCGCGGCGAACGCGGAGTGGCTGGCGTCAGAGTCGGCCGACGAGTCCCCGGGGTCGTTCATCACGTGGGGGATGATGATCGCCCAGATCTGTGCCGCCGTCATCGGTGCGCTGTGCGTGACGAGTGAGTACGGAACTCGTATGGTCCAGGCGACGTTCGCCGCTGTGCCCTCTCGCGGCCGGGTGCTGGTCGCCAAGTCGCTGATCGTCGGCCCGCTGATGTTCGTCGTCGGCACGTTCACCGCATTGCTCGGGTACTTCGGCGGGAACTTCTTCCTCGACGCACAAGGCATCGGGATGCCGATGGCCGGCGCGGTGGCCCGGTCGATGTACGGCAGCGGGCTGTTCATGGCGGGTATCGCCCTGTTCAGCGTCGGCGTCGGATTCGTGGTGCGGCACACGGCCGGAACCATCACGATCGTGCTGGCCGTGATCCTCATCCTGGGAAACATGGTCATGATGGTCCCCGGTGCATTCGGAGAATGGCTCGGGAAGCTGATGCCAGGGAACGCGGGCCAGGCTGTGTCCACCCCGGTCCCGTTCAATCCAGACCTTCTGTCGGCGTGGCCGGGTTTCGGGGTCTTCGCCTTCGAGGTCGTCGCAGTGCTCGCCGCGGCGTGGATGCTGCTCCGCCGACGAGACGTCTGAGTTCCGCACAACGTTTGTGCTCGACAGTGTCCTGAGGGCACCGTCGAGCACAAACGTTCTCAGCGAGGGGCGGAGGCGGCGGTGGTTGGCCGCGGGGAAGACTAAGTGGCGCGGAGTGTGCGTCGCTCGACGGTGTTGGTGCCCGTCACGACACTCAGCGCCGGGACATCCTTCGCGACGACTGTGCCGGCACCGACGACGGAGTCGTGGCCGATCGTGACGCCGGGAGCGATGGTGGCACCCGCTCCGATCCACACGTTGTCCTCGATGAGAATCGGTGCGTGCGTGATGAAGTCGAAGCGTTCGTCGGGTTCGACGGGATGACCGGAGGTGCTCAGGGTGACGCGCGGCCCGATCAGCACACGGTCGCCGATCGTGATTCCGCCGAAGTCGAGCAGGAAGCATCCCTGGTTGATGAAGACCTGCTCGCCGAACGTCGTGTGCAGACCGTAGTCGGAGTAGAACGGCGGCAGAATGGACAGGGAGTCGGGGAGTTGCCTGCCGAAGATCTCGGTGAACTTCTCGCCGCGTCCGACCACGTCAGTGAAGTCGAGAGCATTTAGTTCGGCGCAGAGCGCCATCGCCGTCTGCACGCGGGCCGTGAAAGTTTTGGACTCGGCAGTGCGGGTCGGCATCCGCTGTTCATTTCGCACCATGTCGACTGTGCCAGGTTTTCGAGTAGGCGGCACCCGCCCGCGCTTCTGCCATACAGTGCGAGAGTGAGTGAGCGACGGAGTCCAGAGGCTGACCACCAGATGACCGGCGGCGAACCGGCGGACGGCGTGACCGAAGTCCTCGCCCGCCGTCACCTGACGACGGATGCGGCTCGTGCGGCGAAGGTTGACGCGTGGCACGCAAAGGGGCGGCGGACGGCGCGCGAGAACGTGGCGGACCTCGTCGACGACGGGTCGTTCGTCGAGTACGGACGGTTTGTCACGCCTGCGCAGGAGAGCACCCGCGAGGTGATGGATCTGGTCCTGGAGGCGCCCGCGGACGGGATCATCGGAGGTACTGCGACTGTGGGCGGCCGCCCGTGCGCGGTCTTCTCGTACGACTATCTGGTGATGGCGGGAACGCAGGGGATGCGCGGGCACCGCAAATCTGATCGTCTCATCGAGATCGCGACCCGGATGAATCTGCCGACGGTGTTCTTCACCGAAGGCGGCGGCGGGCGGCCCGGCGACGTCGACTGGCCGACGGTGTCCGCCCTCGACGTCGGGTCGTTCGCGATGTGGGGCGCCATGACCACACCGCGGATCGCGGTCGTCTCCGGTCGTTGCTTCGCAGGCAATGCGGTGCTCGCGGGCTGCGCCGACCTGCGGATAGCGACGGTCGATGCGAACCTGGGCATGGCCGGACCGGCGATGATCTCCGGAGGCGGTCTCGGCGAGTTCGCGCCCGAGGAGATCGGGCCCGTCTCCGATCAGGAGCCCAACGGTGTGGTCGACGTCGTCGTCGACGACGAGGCGGCCGCAGTCGCCGTCGTCGCGCGGATCCTCGGGTATCTCGACGAAAGACCGGTTGCCACCGTGGACCACGACGGCAGACAGGCCGCGCTCCGAGACGCGTTGCCCGCCAACGACCGTCAGGCGTTCGACGTCTGTCCGGTAGTCGAGACGATCGCCGATGCCGACTCCTTGACTTGGTTGCGTCCGGCGTACGCGCCCGAACTCGTCACGGCGCTCGCGCGCGTTGGCGGACATGCTGTCGGCATCCTCGCGAATCAGTCGATGCATGAGGCCGGAGCGATCACGACGGACGCGTCGCGTAAAGCGGCCGACTTCCTCGACCTGTGCGAACGGTGGCGACTGCCGGTGGTGTCGCTCGTCGACACCCCGGGTTTCATGGTCGGACCTGAGGCCGAGCGGACCGGGCTGGTTCGGGAGGCAACGCGCATGGTGAACGCCGGCGCCCGGTTGACGACACCGTTGGTCGGCATCGTCGCGCGCCGCGGTTACGGCCTCGGCGCACAGGCGATGCTCGGTGGAAGCACGCACCGGCCGCTGATGACGGTGGCTTGGCCCAGCGCTCACCTCGGGCCGATGGGACTCGAAGGCGCCGTCCGTCTCGGCATGGCCAAGCAACTCGCCGCCATGGAGCAGGACGAGAGGGAGAAGGTCGTCGAGCAGGCGACGGCACAGATGCGCGAGCATGCGAAAGCGCTCAACGCCGCGCGCTACTTCGAGATCGACGATGTGATCGATCCGATCGAGACGCGGGCGTTGATTATTGCCACAATCACCCGAGCGGTACCTCGGTGAGGCCGGTTACTCGGCTATTCGGCTGACTTCGTCGAGGTGTGATGAGCACATCAGGATCGATCTCCATCTACTCTGTTCAGGTCGCCCGCCGAGTCGTATGGTTCCTAGGGCTGGGAAGCGATAGCGGCGCCGTGAACGAACTGAATGCGTGACGACAGAATCGAGACGACTAATGACGTCTGCCGACGTTCTACCTACAACAGAACCGGATCCGAGGCGCTGGAAAGCGTTGGTGTTCATCTGCATCGCGCAGTTGATGGTGGTGCTCGACGGCACCGTGGTGAACATCGCGCTGCCGTACGCGAAACAAGACCTGGACATCAGTGACGCGAATCAACAGTGGTTGATCACCGCGTACGCACTCGCGTTCGGTGGGTTGCTCCTCTTCGGTGGCCGGATCGCCGACCTCTGGGGTCGACGCCGAGCACTGATGGTCGGACTCGTGGGCTTCGCGTTCGCGTCCGCTCTGGGCGGCGCCGCCGTCAACGAGGCGATGCTGTTCGGTGCACGAGCCCTCCAGGGGGCGTTCGGAGCGTTGCTGGCGCCCGCCGCGTTGTCGTTGCTGACCGTCATGTTCACCTCGCCGAAAGAGCGGGCCCGCGCCTTCGGCATCTTCGGTGCGATCGCCGGCGGTGGCGCCGCCGTCGGCCTGTTGCTCGGCGGCCTGCTGACCCAGGTCCTGGACTGGCGCTGGACGATGTACATAAACGTCGTGTTCGCTGCTGTCGCGCTCGCCGGAGCGATCTTCGAGATCAAGGAACCGCCGCGCAACCCCGATCACGTCGTCAAACTCGACTTCCTCGGCGTCCTTCTCGGAGGGTCGGGCCTGGCACTTGTCGTGTACGGGTTCAGTCGGGCATCGGAGACCAGTTGGGGAGATACGGGAACGATCACGAGTCTGGTCGTCGCCGTCGTCCTATTGGCGTTGTTCGTCGCCTGGCAGACCAGGAGCCGGTACCCACTTCTGCCGTTGCGGGTGGTCGCCGACCGAGCGCGAGGTGGGGCCTACCTCGCCGTCGGACTGTCAGTGATCGCGATGTTCGGATCCTTCTTGTACCTCACCCTGTACATGCAGTCCGTGCACCATTACTCGCCGCTCAGTGCAGGCGTCGCCTTTCTGCCGATGGTCTTCGGTATGTTGATCGGCTCCACCCAGATCGCCGCGCGGTTGATCACCCGCGTCCCACCTCGGTTCCTCCTTGTCCCGGGCGCTCTGCTCGCCGCGTGCGGCATGCTCCTGTTCACGCAGATCTCAGCCGACTCCACGAGGTACTGGAGTGTGATCTTCCCGGCCTTGATCATGCTCGGCATGGGAATGGGCACCGTGTTCATGACGTCGATGAACCTCGCGACGTTCGGTGTCGAGTCGTACGACGCCGGCGTCGCGTCCGCCATGGTGAACACCTCCCAGCAGGTGGGCGGCGCCATCGGCACCGCGTTGCTGAACACGGTGGCGGCCAACGCGGCAACCGCCTACGCGACCAGCCACAAAGATGCCATACGTGGACCGGCGGACGTGGTGCACATGCAGGCGGTGTCCTTGGTCCACGGCGAGAGCATGGGCTTCTACGTCGCAGCGGGGATTCTCGCGGCAGTCGCGGTGATCACCGGTCTCTTGATCAATGTGGGTCGTCCGATCGGGGAGCCAGCCGAGGCCGCTACCGCACCGGCATAGCCGAGAACTGTCGCGTTGCATGAGTACTCGGCGTCGTCGAACTACACTGGACGACGATGCCTGTAACAGTCCCGCACGACTTGCCAGCCCGAGCGATCCTCGAGGCGGAGAACGTCTTCATCATGTCCGACGAACGTGCTGGGCATCAGGACATCCGCCCCATGCGCATCGCTGTCTTGAACCTCATGCCGTTGAAGGTCGCCACCGAGACGCAGTTGCTGCGGCTGCTCAGCAACACTCCGCTCCAGATCGAGATCACCTTGCTGCACATGGCGAGCCACGTCTCGCAGACCACGTCGTCGGAGCATCTGGACTCGTTCTACTCGACCTTCGACGACGTCGCCCACCGGAACTTCGATGGACTGATCATCACCGGGGCGCCGATCGAAAGACTCGACTTCGAGGACGTGGACTACTGGCCCGAGATGGCGCGGATCCTGGACTGGACTCGCACCAACGTGCAGTCGACGTTGCACGTGTGCTGGGGTGCGCAAGCCGCGCTCTACCACCACTACGGCGTCGGTAAATACGAAGTGCCGCAGAAGATCTCGGGTGTGTTCGCACACCGGCTCACCGGTGTCGAGTCGCCGATCATCACCGGGTTCGACGAGGAGTTCCTTGCACCGCACTCGCGACACACCGATGTCCACGCCGCGGAGATAGCGGCCACCGGGGAGGTCGACGTACTCGCAGTGAGCGACGAGGCCGGAGTGTTCCTGGCGGGAACTGCGGACGGGCGTCAGATCTTCGTCACGGGCCATCCCGAGTACGACGCGGACACACTGGCGCGCGAGTACCGCCGTGACACCGAGCAAGGGGTGGCAGTCCCGATTCCGGCACACTACTTCCCGGGCGACGACCCTGCCGTCCTACCGCTCAACCGGTGGCGCGGTCACGGCCACCTCTTGTATGCCAACTGGCTGAACTACTGCGTCTACCAGGAGACCCCGTTCGATCCGGACGAGGTTGATCGAACGGGCTGATCCGCGCGGCTATCGGCTGCGCGGCCCGTACTTCTCCTCGTAAACGCGGCGAAGGGGTGCCTCGCGCTCACGTCTGCGTTCCTCCGCGATGTCCGGGTCCATCCCGTGCTGGTCAAGGCGATGGCGCCGCCACACGGTATTCAACGCGAACGAGAAGTAGACGAACGGGATGAGGATCGGCAGCGTCATGCTCGCATGCACCAGAAAGGTGGTCGGAATGAACAGCAGCGGGATGAGAATCAACACGCACAGCGCAGACCACCGGACGACGGTTCGACGTACGGCCCCCGGGCCGGCGAGATCGTTGCGAACCCACGCTCTCATCGAGTCGGGAAGGCGCTTCCCGTAGCAGTACAGGACATACTCGACAGCGTTCGGGCGAGTCCGCTCCGGGCCGGCAGTGCTCATTCGTCGTCCTCAATCGCGTCGCGGGGGTTTCTACCTGGCAATTCTAGCAAGTGGCGCATCGCACTCGAGCGCCCCTGTCAGCGGCGACATGAGGTGACCGCATGCCGTTCCCTTTGCAATCGGTGCGCCCGGTTGGAGCGCAGAAGTGCCCCGCCAGGGGTATCGTTGTAGACCCCCGAGCCGTCAGGAAACGATAATGCCGAATTACGTGCGTTCACCCGTTGTCCGGACGGCCTCGGTCGCTGTGGTCGTCGGCGCAGCCATCGCGCTCGGTGCGGTCGGCCAAGCCTCTGCCGACGTCAAGCCAGGTGCCTACACGTCCACAACGCTGTCGGCGGGTGTGGTGTTACTCCAGCGCACCGGCCATGTCGAAGGCAACGAACTGGTGCTCATCGGCCGTTATCGTATTCACCCGACGTCCACTGGCGGCTACGTCGACTTCTTCCCGGGCCACCGCGTCTTTATGAACAGGGACGGGCATGGCGGATACAGCGGTCCGGCGTACTTCGGCGGCACTCGGATCGGCAGTTTCACGCTGAAGCCGCGCCGCTGAGTTCCCTACGCACGCTCGGATAAGCGGTGGGGGGAGCGCGACTGTGTTGAACGCAGCGATCAGGCCGACGCGCACGCACGTGAGTGGGCTGATCGGATGCAGAAGACGCAATGGCGGCGGCAGGGTCTCAACCGTCCAGATGCCGCCGTAAGAGAAGATCTGCAGCATGAGTCCGGCAAGAGACGTCAGCGCGCCCGAGACATATCCGAACAAGGTGAACAACAGCGATGTATGAGGGCGACGTTCATCAAGGTCGCAGCACCGGTGATCAGCACGACCTGACCGAGTGACGCGGGCGACGGGCTCGGTGCAAGGACCCGTTGGTGACGAGTGTGGTCAGGGGCGTATTGAACAAGACGCCACCGATCCCGCTGATCGTTGAGGGGAGTGGATTGCACCGATGAACTCGTTCGTCGGGAGATGGTTCAGCACACCATCATCCGGAAACTACGAGGATTCCGGGCGGGCCGAGCAGCGTGTTCAGTACAGTGATGTCTCGCACGGGGCGGCCTTCGTGGGGATTCCGGGTGGCGTTTGTTCACAGTCAAGCCGTTCCGGACCGAAATGGGGAAGTCGAAGGGGCGGAAATGTCGCGAGAATTTGACCGATCGTCCTGGCCCGCGGCGGTTGAGGCATTCGATTGAATGAGTCCCGGGTTAACGGCACTCGTGCTGATACCGACATGACTTATGCCGGGGAACGACGCAATGAGTGAATACATGACCTAGTGGCGATACGGAATCAGGACGACATGAGATACCAGAGGGAAGCGTCGGCCGGGTTCGGCGTGCTCGGTATGGGCAGCTATCTGCCCGACGACCGAGTGACCAGCGAACGGCTCGGCGCAGAGCACGGTTTCGATCCGGAATGGATCAAGGAGAAGACCGGGGTTTTCGAACGCCGGTTCGCCGGACCAGACGAGTCAGCGGCGTTCATGGGCGCAGAGTCGGTGAAGAGGGCAGTCCAGGAGGCCCGCAGTCGCGGCGGATTGGATCCCGATGAAGATCCCGAGATGCTGATCGCCGCGACATCGACGCCGGACCGGATCGTGCCTGCTCCCGCCTACGATGTGCATGCACTCACCGGTCTCGGACAGACGCCCGTACTCAACATCGACGGCGGATGTGCGGGCTTCGGGCAGTCACTCATCACGGCGCTCGGATTCTATTTGGCGGATATGACGCGTACCGCGGTCGTAACCGGAATGAACCGCAGCGAAGCTATGCTCGATCTGGACAATCGGCGGATGGCACCGCTCTTCGGGGATGGGGCCGGCGCCTTCGTTCTGGGTCCGGTGCCTGCGGGCTACGGCATCCTGTCGACTCGCATGCTCACCGACTCCACTGAGCGCGAGGCGATCCGTAACGTCGAGAAGTTCGGTAAGGCCCCGGCGGACCTCACACTGGAGATGAACGGGCACCGGCTGGTGGAGATCTTCGCCCAGGAATTGCCGAAGATGATGACCGAGTGCCTCGGCGAGGTGGGTCTGACCGTCGCAGACGTCGACCGCTTCATCGTCCACCAGGCGAATGTGCGGATGCTCGAGATGTTCGGCGCTCTCATCGGTGTCGACGCCGAGCGGGTTCCGGTTGCCGGTGACGTTACCGGCAACACGGCATCGGCGTCACTGCCCATCACCCTCCAGATGTCGACGGAGGAGCGGCCCCTCAAGCGCGGCGACGTGGTGGTTCTGGCCACTGCCGGCGCCGGACTCAACGGTGCCGTCGTCGTCCTACGGTGGTACTGATGCCGGACATCTCCGAACAGCGGACTGCACTGGTCACCGGGGGATCGGGCGGGATCGGGCGGGCCGTCGTCGAACGGCTGGCCGCCGACGGATTCCGGGTGGCGTTCACCTATCACTCGGGCCGCGAACGCTCGGAAGCCGTGCTCGACGCCGTGCGGGAGGCCGGCGGCCAGACGTATGCCATCGACGCGAATCTGCTCGACGTGGACGGCATGGATAGGCTCTTCGACAGGGTCGTCGCCGACTTCGGAGCCATCGACGTCCTGGTTCATGCGGCAGCACATGCCGTTTTCGGATCCCTGCGGTCGCTCGCGGCAGCCAAACACGAGGACTACCTGGCCTGCTTCGCGGTCAACACACACGCGTTGGCCGCGGCCCTGGGCCGGTGCAAGGAGTCGATGTCCGAAGGTGGATCGGTGGTCTACCTGTCATCGCTCAACGCCGCGGTGGGTCTGTCCGGCAGCGGAGCCTATGCGGCCAGCAAGTCGGCCGGTGAAGCGCTGATCCGTACGGCGGCACGTGAACTCGGCAGTCGACGGATCACTTGCAACACGGTGCAGCCGGGACTCATCGAGACAGAATCGATGCGGGAGGTGACCGACGATGGGACGCTCGGTTGGTACGCGATGCAGTCGCCGCTCGGCCGGATCGGTGAGCCGGACGAGGTCGCCGGACTCGTTGCACATCTGGTGAGTACCGATGCCTCGTGGATGACCGGACAGACCCTGCGACTCGATGGCGGGTTCCACCCGTGACCATTCCCAATCATCACAACCCGCGTAAGCACCTGACACCCGAGCAGGTACGGGCCGTCGCCGGATGGCTAGAACCCCGGCTCCCCGGCGACGGTGACGTCGCCGTCGATCTGCTGGATCAGTCGGTGGGGCAGAGCCATCAGATCTTCGTCGTCCGACGGGGGGAGCTGCGGTGGATCCTCCGCGTGGCGCCGAGCGGTGCCGAGTTCACCGATCACGGCGCCTTCGACCTCACACACGAATGGAAGATCCTGCAGGCCATCGATCGCAGCGACATTCCGCACGCCCGCGGGGTGCTACTCGGCGACGCCACGGCTCCGGTCCCGAACGGACTGCTGCTTGTGGAGCACGTGGAGGGCGATGTACTGCACGGAGCGTTGCCGGAACGCCTGCGGACATCGGCCGGCGGCGCCGGAATCGCAGCATCCGTCGTCGACGCACTCATAACCATCAACCGATTCGACTGGCGGACAGCAGGTCTGGACACCAGAGCAGACGAGGCGACGTACCTCGCCCAGCAACTCGACAAGGGCCGGTCTCTCCTCGAGGATGCACGCACCAGGGACACGCCCGTTGTCGACCGGCTGATGGAGTATCTCGAGCAGAACGCGCCGTCGCACACTGAGCTCGCGTTGATCCACGGCGACTACAGTCCGATGAACATCATCGCCGCGCCCGGCGGCGATCCGCGTGTGACGGTGATCGATTGGGAAACGGCGACTGTTGGCGGCGCACTCGTCGACATCGGCTATCTGACGGCCCGGTGGGTGCATCCGTCGGAGAACTCGGTGCTGTCCGCGTTCACGCTCGGCGGCGGCGATCCGGCATCTCATGAGGTGATCCCCGGGTGGGAGAGTGTGGCGCGGCAGTTCGCCGAACAATCTGGCCACGATCTCGAGCAGTTGCCCTTCTATCAGGCGTTTGGGATGGCCCGGGTGATCACCTCCCTCGAGGCTCGCGTCGCACGCGCCAACCGGCGGGGCAAGGCGGAGCAGGCAGGGATGTTCGCGATGATGGTCGACGCGTGCGCGCACCACGGCCTCGCTAGGGCCGGAGCGGCATGACAGGACTGCTCGACGGGGTGCGGGTGGTCGAGACGGCCACCCTGTTGCCCGGTGCGGCCGCCGGTATGGCGCTGGCCGATCTGGGTGCCGATGTGGTGAAAGTAGAACCGCCGCATGGTGATCTCATACGGATTCTGGGACAGATCGCACCCGGGCATTCACCGGCGCATCTGCAGCTCAACCGGAACAAACGCGGAGTGACGGTCGACCTCCGGGACGACGCGGACCGTGCGCGGTGGGAGGCTCTGGTCGCTGAGGCCGACGTGCTAATCGACGGTAATGCTGTGGGGCAGCTCGCGAGGCTGGGCTACGACGGCGACTCGCTGCACCGGCTCAATCCGCGGCTGATCCGTTGCACGCTCACCGGTTTCGGGACAGCGGGGCCGTATGCGGACGTTCCGGCGCACGGGTTGCTCGTCGGGGCACTCGTGGGGAGTTTCCCCGGTGCGCGGAAGCTGGAGGGAGCAGCCCTCGACGGGCGGGGCGGGGGACCCGCGCTCGCGGCGGCGTGGCCGACGGCAGCGTCGATCTGCGCCGCCCTGTACCGGCGGGAGAAGTCGGGGAAGGGCGCGGTGATCGACGTGTCGGAGGCCGACGCGCTGCTGGCGGCATCGATGGTCCCGGTGGTGTACTTCGCAAACGAGTCTCGAATCGCTGACGGCTCGACGCTGCCTGCGCTGACCGACGGGCAACACGGCCCCCGGTACTGCATTTATGACGTAGCGGACGGTGCGAAGATCGCGTTCGCAGCGCTCGAGCCGTCGTTGTGGGCGCGATTCTGTGCGGCGGTCGGCCGGGAGGATCTCCTCGACGCGGGCTACGAGGGAGATCGGCTTGCGGCGGAGGTGGCGGCCGTCTTCGCCGAGCGGACCAGCGATCAGTGGCTGAATATGGCTGCAACCCAGCGAATTTCGATTGGACCTGTACACGAGAGTATTGCCGAAGTACTCGAGGACCGGCAGTTGAGCGAGCGGCCCGTCGTCGCGCCCATGAGCCATCCGTTTGCCGGCGAGTTCGTGGCGATCGGCCCGCCGTTCTCCGTCGATAGCCAGGAATTCGAGATTCGCCGGCATGCTCCGGCGCTGGGGGAGCACAACGGCGAACTGTCGGACGGATGGTCCTGACCTACGTTTGGACGTCGCCGACGACGATGTCGGCAGGGATAGCCCGGTGACAAGGTTCATTGATCATGGCAACTGAGGCTGCTGTGTGCTCTTTGCCGTCCTGACCCGATCACGAGACGGTAGCTATTCACGCGGCAGTGCCGATTACGGTGATCGAAGTGCTCGAAGGAGGTTCCGGGTGCTTGACGTAACGAGTTTCCGGCCCTCCGCCTGTGGAAGCAGACCTGTGCTGACGATGGTCGCTATCCCTTGAAGTGTGGCTATCGACTGGTACGTCGTGTGGCGTAGGTCATCGGTGAAAATCTCGCCCCGTTCGCGTGCTGCTGAAAGAACGTCGAGTGCGACGGCGAACGCGCCACCTGCAGCTTCGATCACTTCGGGGCTTCGGTTGGGGGCATGCTTTCTCGAGAACATTAGGGTCAGGAGCGCTTCGTTCTCCAGCGCGAACTCGAAGTACGCGATCCCAAGATTGCGGAGGTGCTTGTGGGTATCCCCGTCGGAGGGATCCACCGCTGACATCGCATTTGTGAGACTTCGGAACCCGTCCGCTACGAGTGCATCGAGGAGATCCTCCTTATCGCGGAAGTGCTTGCTCGGCGCAGTATGGCTGACACCGAGGTCGCGCGCGATCCCCCTTAGGGAAAGTTTGGCGATCCCATCGGCCTGCAGTGTCTCTGCGGCGCGTACCAGCAGCGCGGAGCGCAGGTCTCCGTGGTGGTAACGCCCAGAAGGCTTCGTCATGTGGTCCATTCTAGCCCGGGCTGAGTTGTCATTGACAACAATGTTGTCGGTGGATACATTGTGGAGATGAACGCACCTGCTTGGACATGCGCCGACCTTCCGGACCAGGAGGGGCGCACAGTAGTCATAACCGGGGGCAACAGTGGGATCGGACTAGCGACGGCTAGGGGACTTGCGGGTGTTGGCGCACGAGTGATTCTCGCGGTCAGGGATGTCGTCAAGGGTGCAGATGCGGCGGCGACTATCGACGGCGAGGTCGAGGTCGACCGGCTTGATCTGGCGAGTCTTCGGTCCGTTCGGGAGTTCGCAGACCGCGTCACCGAGCCGATTGACGTGCTGATCAACAACGCGGGAATCATGTTTGTCCCATTGGGCTCGACCGAGGACGGGTTCGAAATGCACTTCGGAGTCAATCACCTAGGTCCGTTCGCGCTCACGAGCCTGCTTCTGCCCCGCATTCGAGATCGGGTTGTCACGGTTTCTTCCCAGGCTCACCGGAGAGCTGCCCTTGATATCGATGACCTGAACTGGGGGTCGCGCGAGTACAGCCCGCTGGGGGCCTATGGGCAGTCGAAGCTCGCGAACCTACTGTTTACCCTTGAGCTGCAACGAAGGCTGACTGCCTCCAACTCCCACGTCTCCGCGTTCGCCAGTCACCCTGGGTATGCCGCAACCAACCTTCAAGGTCGCTCCGGCAGCCGACTCGCTGGCGCGCTGCTTCGCATAGGCAACGCCATTGTTGCGCAAGATGCTGAGTCGGGCGCGCTGCCCTCTCTATTCGCAGCAACCATGCCGATTCCGCTGGGGTCCTACGTAGGGCCGAGCGGATTCTACGAGTACAGCGGAGCTCCGACGCTCGTGGGCCGGAGCCGGAATGCGTGCGACTTCGGTCTTGCGCGGGCGCTGTGGGCGAAGTCGGAAGAGTTCACTGGCAACGCAACCGAAACACCGTAAACCCTAGCTCACCTTAACGGCAGAGCCCACCAACGAAAGCGATCACTATGACCGATATCTACCACCAGATACTGAAGATGCACCGCAAGGCATACATCAAATCCGATGGAAGGATTGGCCATCGGCTGCTATTCGGCAACCCGACCCTCCTCCTACGGGCGAGGGGGAGAAGGTCGGGCCTGGAGCGAATTACGGCGCTCACCTATGCCTACGATGGGGAGAATGTCGTCATTGTCGCCTCGGCCGGCGGCGCGGATGTAGCGCCTGCGTGGCTTGCGAATATCAAGGCCAATCCCAATTGCGTCGTGCAAATCGGAACCAAGCGCTGGCAGGCCTTCGCTCGGATTACGTTTCCTGATGATCCGGACTACGAACGCCGATGGACACTTATGGACTCCGTCAACAAGGGTAGGTACACGGAACATCAGTCGAAAACGGGAAGGACGATCCCGGTCGTGGAGCTCGCACCGGCACGGTGATGCAGTCCGGTGGTTCGGGGGGCCGCGCTCCTGCCTGAGTTATCGTCCGGGTCTGTTTCTGCTGGTGGCTACGTCGTCGGCAATTGGCTGAGCGCATCTAGTGAGGCCATCTGATCAGTAGTGAGGTGTAGCTCGCCGACGGCCATGTTTTGTTCGAGATGGGAGATGCTGGAGGTGCCGGGGATCAAGAGGATGTTCTCGGCGTGGTGCAGCAGCCAGGCGAGCGCGACCTGACGGGTGGTCACATCGTGGACGGCTGCGACCTCGCTCAATGCGTCGCGCTCACCGAAGTCTCCGCCGCCGATTGGGTACCACGGAATGAATGCGATGCCCTGTTCGCGGCAGTACGCGAGGACGGGTTCGGCTTCCCGATCGGTGATGCTGTAACGATTCTGCACGGAGGTGACCGGAAAGAACTCCTGGGCCTTCTTGATGTCGTCGACTGCGACCTCGGAGAGTCCAAGGTGTCGGATCTTGCCTTGCTCCTGCGCGCTGCGGAGGAATTCGAAGGTGATCTCGGCAGGAATGTCCGGATCGATGCGGTGTAACTGGTAAAGGTCGATCCGCTCGGAGTTCAGCCGGCGGAGGCTCCCGTCGAGGGCGTCGCGGAGGTGCTGTGGGGTGGCATCGTTTTTAATGTCGTCGGCTGGGCCGTAACGGACTAGCCCGCCCTTGGTGGCGATGACGACGTTCTCACTTGTTCCGTCGAGCGCCTCTGCGATCAACTCTTCGGAGACGAACGGGCCGTATTGGTCGGCAGTGTCGATGAAGTCCACGCCAAGCTCGACGGCGTGTCGGACTACTCGCTTCGAGTTCTCGGGGTCCGCCGGCATTCCAACGAAGCCGGGTCCGGTGATACGCAGCGCGCCGAACCCGAGACGGTGGACGGTGAGGTCGCCGCCAATAGTGAACGTATGCGAGGTCATGTGCGATTGCCTTCCTAGGGTGCAGCTTGGCCTCCGACTCATGCCGACGCTCCATAAGCAAGCGATTCGGGGCGGTCAGGTACATCCCTCAGACTGAACGGGGTGGGTCGCGAGCCACGCTACGCTTTCTCACGCGGACGATCCGACTGGGTCAAGCCCGCGATTCCCATTGGTGCGCATCCTGACCGGTTGAATCGCCCCGGCAAGTCCGGAGACTTTGGTGTGTACTGGGTTCCACGCAGTCAGCCAGCATTGGATTCG
>NZ_JBQEDL010000007.1:114098-134564 GCF_052106715.1 Gordonia sp. (in: high G+C Gram-positive bacteria) | reverse complement strand
GGCCGCGGCCGTGAACCTCGCCTGCTCGGTCGGATCGACGACTCCGTCGGCCATGCGGGCGAACTTCGCGAGGTACTGGTCTCGGGCGAACGGCCGGGCGCCGAGTGGGTGGGCGTCCGCGACCGCGAGTTCGTCTTCGATGACCTCGCCGCTCTTGAGCGTGACGACGGCGCGAGCACCGAACGCCTTCTCGTTCGGATCCGCGGAGTGGTAGCGGCGCGTCCACTCGGGGTCTTCGACGGTGGAGATCTTGTTCCACAGTTCGACGGTGTCGGGTCGAGCCACCCGCTCGGGCGCGTACGAGCGCTCGTGATCCCAGTCGCCGTCCTGCAGTGCGACGGCGAAGATGTACATCACCGAGTGGTCGAGCGTCTCCCGGCTGGCGGTCGGATCGAACTTCTGCGGGTCGTTCGATCCGGTGCCGATCACATAGTGGGTGTGATGGCTGGTGTGCAGGACGATCGACGCGATCTGGTCGAGGTCGCCGATACGCTCGCGCATGCGACGAGCCAGGTCGATCGGCGCCTGACTCTGGTATTCGGCCGAGTGCTCCTTGGTGTAACTGTCGAGAATCGCGCGCTTGGCCTCGCCCGGCCCGGGAAGCGGAATCGTGTACGTCGCGTCCGGTCCGCCGAGCATCCAGGCGATGACCCCGTCCTCGCCCTCCCAGATGGGTGCCGGAGCGCCCTCGCCGCGCATCGCGCGGTCGACGGCCTCGACAGCGATCTTGCCCGCGTGGGCCGGTGCGTACGCCTTCCAGCTGGAGATCAATCCCTTACGCGACTGGCGAGTGGCGGTCGTCAGGTGCAGGGCCTGACCGACGGCCTGATAGATGGTGTCGACGTCGAGGCCGAGCATGGTGCCGATACCCGCGGCCACCGACGGTCCCAGGTGTGCGACGTGGTCGATCTTGTGCTCGTGCAGGCACATACCGCGCACCAGATCGATCTGGATCTCGTATGCGGTGGCCAGGCCGCGGATCAGGTCGTCGCCGCCCGCACCGGTCCGCTGCGCGACAGCGACCAGCGGCGGGATGTTGTCGCCAGGATGCGAGTACTCGGCGGCGAGGAAAGTGTCATGGAAGTCGAGTTCGCGAACGGCCACGCCGTTGGCCCACGCGGCCCATTCCGGCGCGTACCGTCCGCCTGTTCCGAACACCGTTGAGCCGTTCTCCAGCGGGCGCGCCTGCGCTTGGCGACGGGCGCTCGTCACCGGGCGACGGGCAACGGACGCCGTGCTCACCGCAGCGTTGTCGACAATGCGGTTGACGATCATCTCAGCCGTGTCCGCGGGCACCTCCACCGGGTCGACGGCGACCTGAGCGATCTTGTAAGCGAGATGCTCGGTAACGGGGAATTCGTCTGCGCTGCGGCGTGTGTGCACTTCGTGGTTGATCATGTTTGCACCGTACGCAGAACGTGATGACCAGCGAAAGACCTGGCAGATGCGTATTTATGCGGACGCATCCATCATGTTCTGCGTATGTTGCGTACGCCCGGTGGCGTAATGTCACGCTCATGGCAAAGGCATACGTCGGCGCTCGACTACGCCGATTGCGCGCTGATCTCGGCATCAGCCAGGCGGCGCTCGCGCGGCGTGTGGATCTGTCGACGACGTATGTGAATCAGTTGGAGAACGACCAACGGCCCATCACGGTGTCCGTCCTGCTGAATCTCACGTCCGCGTTCGACCTGCCCGCCGACTTCTTCGCCGACTCGGGGGACGCACGACTATCTGCGGACGTCGCGGACGCGCTCCTCTCCCACGGCGAATCGGCCGACCGCGCGGAGATCACCGAACTGGTCTCCCGGATGCCGTCGGTGGGACGCACCCTGGTCAGCCTGCACCGCAGACTGACCGCGGCGACCACGGCCTTAGAGGACCAACGATCGGCCGACACCGTGGTCCCAGAAGTCCCGGTGACTCCTTTCGAGCAGGTCCGCGACTACTTTTACGATCGCCGCAATCACATCGCCGAACTCGACGCTGCCGCCGAGCACCTGTTCACCGAGGCCGGGTTCTCAGTCGGCGGTCTCGATCTTCAGTTGGCGCAATACCTCGACAACACCTACGGGATCCGCGTCGCGATCGGATCGTCGACCGATCCGTCGACCGCGAAGCGTCGATTCGATCCGGAGTCGGCGACCCTCACCCTGGCCCGACGCCTGACCGCCGGGCAGCGCGCATTCCAATTGGCCACCCAGTTGGCGCTGCTCTCGCACGCCGAACAGATCGACGCCCTGATCGCGGCGTCGACGGTGGCCCAGACGTCGCGGGCCGTCCTGCGGGTCGGGTTGGCGAACTACTTCGCGGGCGCACTCGTCCTCCCCTACGGCCTGTTCGCCTCCACCGCACGCGAACTGCGCTACGACGTCGGTCTGCTCGCTCGACGTTTCGAAGTCGGTTTCGAGACGGTCTGTCACCGACTCTCGACGCTGCAGCGCCCCGGCGACCGTGGAATTCCGTTCATCTTCGTCCGGGTCGACCGCGCCGGGAACATCTCCAAGCGACAGTCCGCGACAGCGTTCCACTTCTCGCGCGTCGGCGGCAACTGCCCACTCTGGGTGGTGCACGACGCGTTCTCGATGCCGGGACGAATCCACACGCAGGTCTCCGAGATGCCAGACGGCCGCCAATACTTCTGGCTCGCGCGCACCACCGATCCCGCGCCAGGCAGCCACCTGTCGACGACCTGCGAGTTCGCGATCGGTCTGGGGTGCGACCTCGCCCACGCCGACGAACTCGTCTACACGACGGGTATCGACCTCTCAGATCCGCGCACCGTCGTCCCAATCGGCGGAGGCTGCAAGGTCTGCGACCGCCCGGCATGCTCACAACGCGCGTTCCCGATGCTCGGCCACGGCATCGCGATCGACGAACTCGTCAGCGACTCGATCCCCTACCGTCCCGCGTAACCGCCTTCTCGCTCAACGGGCCACACCGGAGCCGCTCACGCAACCCAGTCGAGCAACTCGAGGGCGACGGCGACGTGTACAGCGTTCTCGCGCAACGGAGTCGGGAGCAGAGAGTCGGCACGGGCCAGACGACGGAGCACCGTGTTCCGGTGCGTGAACAGTGCGGACGCGGTCTCGCTGACTCGGCAACCGGAGGCGAACCACTCCCGGACGCACGCCAATACCTGTTCGTCTGCGGCCCTCAGCTCGCCGAGGGTCGACGCGACGAATTCGTCGGCCGCGGCCGGATCTTCGCCGAGCAACACGACGAGCCGCACCTGCTCGTACCTCGCGACCCGCCTCGACGATCGCGATCGCCGCAACAGCCGCCGAACCGCAAGCGCCTGGAAGTGGCTCGTGCGAAATCCGTCCCGGTCCTCGCCCGCCGAGCCGATCGCGACACGGACGCCGGGATGCCTCGACGCCACCTCGCCCAACGACGCCTCACCCAATGCCACCTCGGCAGTCGGCAGCCACACCCACAGCTCGGATGCTCCCGAGACCACGACGAGCCGCCTCGTCACACCGCTCGCCTCCATGATCGACTCGCACGTCGCCTCCAGTTCCTCCGGCGGTGTGCTCGGATCACCGATCAGCACCATCGCCGTATGCGGGCCGTCGAGTCGATAGCGCAACTGTCGTTCGGCTCGATCCTTGGCGATCGGCGCACCTTCGAGCACCAGCGCGACGGCGGCGCGCCGCTGAGCGTGCGTGTCGGCAGCGAGTTCGGCGCGCGCCGTCTCGATCAGTTCGGCGAGCGCACGAACGGTGTCGTCGATGAATTGTGTGATCGACGCCGAGGTGACTTCGAGTAGTTCCCGGAGAAGTACCGGATCATCGGTGAGGCCGAAGCATATCTGCATCCACAGCCGCCAGGCGACGTTCTGGGCGGTCCGAAACGAGTCCAACGACCCGGAGTCGAACCCGCGGCGTGCGAGATCTCGAATGTAGGCGCGCGCCTCCTCGGTGATGGCGACGGGCACCCGCGCTCCCGGTTCGACCATGTTGACCGCAGCCCAGTGCGAGAGGTTGCCTGCGTTGATCCGCAACGCGACCTCGAGGAGTTGCGAGTCGCCCGCGACAGGCTGCATCCCGGCACCGCTGAGCGCTGCCGCATTGAGCTCGTCGATCCATTCCGGTGGCGCATCGATCACGGCCCGAACTCCGGCCCGAATCAGTTCGGCAACGGCATCGTTGACCGGGGTATCCACAGGGAACTGCTCCATCTGGTGCATTATGCACCACAGTCGCCGGATAACTGGTGTGTTCAACACTTGCGCAGACCGTATTGTCACAACGATCATTGATATACAAGTTCTCGCTCGTACCGAGGAATCTCGACAAGAACGGACAGCCCATGACCACTGACTCTCTCCTCACCGACGGCCCGCTGGACGTCCTGGTACTCGGGGCAGGCATCTCCGGGATCGGCGCGGGCCACTACCTGCGGACCGAGCACCCGTCGAAACGTTTCGCGATCCTCGAGTCCCGTGACGTCGCGGGAGGTACGTGGAATCTGTTCAAGTACCCCGGCATCCGTTCGGACTCGGACCTGAACACGTTCGGCTACGAGTTCAAGCCCTGGCGCGACCCGCAGGCGATCGCCGACGCGCCGCGCATCCTCGACTACCTGCACGAGGCGATCGCCGAGGACGATCTCGACGACGTCATCGTCTACAACCGCCGGGCCACCTCCGTCGACTGGTCCGAAGCCGAGCAACTGTGGAACGTCACCGTCCACCGCAACGACGTCGACGACGATTTCGTGATCACGGCCCGCTGGATCTTCTCGGGTACCGGTTATTACAACTACGCTGAGGGTTTCACCCCTGAGTTCCCCGGCATCGAGAAGTTCACCGGCCACGTGGTACACCCGCAGCACTGGCCCGAGGACCTCGACTACGCGGGCAAGAAGGTCGTCGTCATCGGCTCCGGCGCGACCGCGGTGACCCTGGTCCCGTCGATGGCCGACAAGACCGAGCACGTCACGATGCTGCAGCGCACCCCGACCTACGTGATCCCACTCCCTCGCGAGGACGTGATCTCTAACGCGATGAAGCGGGTCCTCGGTCCCGAACGCGGCTACGCCCTCAGCCGAGGAAAGAACATCCTGCAGCAGAAGATCGTCTTCAACCTCTGCCAGCGGTACCCGAAGTCCGCGCGCAAGATCATCCGGGCGACCAACGCTGCGCAACTGCCGAAAGACTTCGACATCGACACCCACTTCAATCCGCCGTACAACCCGTGGGATCAGCGGCTGTGCGTCGTGCCCGACGGCGACCTGTTCAAGGCCATCGGCAAGGGCACCGCATCGATCGAGACCGGGCGCATCAAGACGTTCACCGAGAACGGCATCCTCCTCGAGGACGGCACCGAACTCGACGCCGACATCGTCGTCACGGCGACCGGCCTCAACCTGCAGCTCTTCGGCGGTATGGACATCAACATCGACGGTGAGAAGGTCGACCTCGCGAACACCGTCGCCTACCGGGGCATGATGCTGTCGGGCATCCCGAACTTCGCCATGGCGATCGGTTACACAAACTCGTCGTGGACGCTCAAGATCGGGCTGCTGTGCGAGTACTTCTGCCGCATGCTGACCTACATGGACGCTGCCGAGTACACGTCCGTGCGTGCCGTCGCCGACCCGGAGATGCCGACTCGCCCGCTCCTCGACTTCGCTGCGGGCTACGTCCAACGCGCTCTGGACTGGCTACCCAAGCAGGGGACGCAGGCCCCGTGGACCATGACGATGGCAGTCTCTGCCGACGTCAAGCAACTCCGTAAGGGCGACGTCGTCGACGCCTACCTCGACTACCGTCGCGCCGAGGTCCGAGCTGCGGCCGCGGGGGGGTTGTCCCCCCGCCCCGACCCGCACCGTTGTGGGGGGCGGGGCGGTTCCCGCGCGGCCGCCCCCACTCGTGGATGAATCAGCGACTTCAGGCGAGCAGACCCTTCGCGACGTGTGTCACCTGGATCTCGTTCGACCCGGCGTAGATCATCAACGACTTCGCGTCGCGCGCCAGACGCTCAACCGTGTACTCGGCCATATAGCCGTTACCGCCGAACAACTGGACCGCCTCCATCGCGACCTCGGTCGCCGCCCGCGATGAGTACAGCTTCATCGCCGACGCCTGCGCGAGTGTCGGCGGCTTGCCCGCCTTGGACGCCTCCATCGCGACGAACAACATGTTCTGCACGTTGAGCCGCGCGATCTCCATCTCGGCGAGTTTGAGCTGGATCAGCTGGAATTTGCCGATCTCCTGACCCCACAGCGTGCGACTCTTCGCATACTCGATGGACAGCCGCTGCGCCTCGTTGATGATGCCGAGCGAGAGCGCCGCGATGCCGATCCGTTCGGCGGTGAAGCCCGACTTCGCGCTGTCGCCGCCCCGCTTGTCCGTGCCGGTGTCCTCGGTCTCACCGAGAAGGCGGTCGGGCGTCACCCGGACGTCGTCGAAGAACAGTTCGCCCGTGGGCGAACTCATCATGCCCATCTTCTTGAACGCTTTGCCGCGGGTCAGCCCCGGCATATCGCCGTCGAGCACGAATGTCAGCACCTTGCGGTCCCGGATCGGCGTGCCGTCGCCCTCGTCGAGCTTGGCGAACACTACGATCGTGTCGGCGTACGGACCGTTGGTGATGAACGTCTTGTTGCCCTTGAGAAGGTAGTCGTCGCCGTCCCGCCGGACGGACGTCTTCATCCCGCCGAGGGCGTCCGAGCCGCTATCGGGCTCGGTGATCGCCCACGCGCCGACCGTGCGCATACTGAGCAGGTCGGGCAGCCACCGACGCTTCTGTGCGAGTGTGCCGCGGCTGCGGATCGTCGACGCGGTCAGTCCCATCGACACGCCCATCGATCCGATGGTTCCGAGACTGACACCAGCCATCTCCATGTTGAGGATGAGGAACATCGAGTTCGCGAGGGTCGTCGACCCGCCACCCGGGGCACGGGGCTCGCCGGCCTCCTCCGCCGCGAGTTCCTTCTCCAGACTCTCGACGTTCATCGTGTCCATACCGAAAGTCGCCAACATCTTGCGGATGATGTCGTACGGCGGGAGTTGACCGGTCTCGAGTTCGTCGACATGGGGCTTCACCTCCTTCTCGATGAAACCGCGGATGGCGTCACGCACCATCAGGTCTTCGTCGGACCACTCGAACATGCGACCTCCAAGGAATTGAAACGTGTTCTATCTTGATCACGACACTAGCGCCCGAGCAGCGAGCATGCCTAACCCCGGCCTCATCCATCGCCCTGATTCGCTTACTGCGCAGGACATATCGGCGGTGACCCGGGTGGGCGACGAGTCGCCCGACCGCGCCGAGACCTCACCGATCTGGGCCGCCGCGGAACACTGGTACGCGGGCGGACTCCAGCCTGCGATCCAGGTATGCGTGCGCCATTGCGGCGACGTCGTCGTCGACCGCTCCATCGGACATGGCCGCAGCCTGCTGGAGCCTGTCACCACCTCGACACCGTTCTGCCTGTACTCCGCGTCGAAGTTGATCGCCGCGGTCGCCGTCTGGCGACTCGTCGAGCAGGGTCGACTCCGGTGGTCCGACCGGGTGGCCGACCTGATCCCCGGATACGGCGCACGCGGAAAGGCGACGACGACGCTCGATCACGTGATGACGCACCGTGCGGGGATCCCGTTCGCGCTCGGCGGGACGGCCGACCGATCACGCGCCGATGACCGAGCCTTCGTGCGAGATGCTCTGCGCCGGATGCCTGCCATGCATCGCCCCGGACTGATGCATTTCTATCACGCGCTCACCTGGGGTCCCGTCGTCCGCGAGATCGTCGAAGTGGCAGCCGAACGTCCGATGCGCGAGTACATCGCCGACGAGATCACCGGGCCGCTCGGGCTGCGGTGGACCACTATCGGCGTCACACCGCAGGACGTCTCGAAGGTGGCCCCCAGCCACGTGACCGGGCCGCGCGTCGGCATCCCCGTCGACACCGCGTTCCGGCTCTCGACGGGGCGGACGCTCACGGGAATCGTCGACGACTCGAACACTGCCGAGTTCTTGACCAGCACGGTCCCCTCGTCGAGCGGAGTGTCGAACGCGACGGAACTGTCTGCACTCGCCGAGACCCTGCTGCGCGGCGGCGAACGGAACGGAGTGCGCATCCTGTCCGAGGAGACCATCGTTGCGGCGCGCAGACAGCGCCGCGTGCTTCGGCCCGACGTCGCGACCGCGGGCATGCCGCTGCGTTGGGGCACCGGCGTCATGCTCGGCTCCCACTACTTCGGCCCGTTCGGGCGTCGTGCGCCCGAAGCGTTCGGGCACACCGGACTCACCCAGATCGCGATGTGGGCCGACCCGCAACGCGACCTCGCCGTCGCGATCGTGAGCAGCGGCAAACCTCTGGGCGACGTCGGCGGCCGGTACCGCGGCCTCATCGACACGATCGCCGCAGCGTTCGGACGGCACAACTGAGGGACGTCGGCGCCGACGCAGAAAGTCTCACCATAGGAGCAACGCCTCCTGTCGATCGTGTCGGCCGAGGCGCCGGTGCCAGTCGCGGTTGAGCCAGAGTTCGACGATCTCGGGTTTGGTGCCCGCTTGCCCGGCCCAGCGCTCGATGACCCCGGAGTACCGGGCGTACGTCGTGACCGAGAACTGTGACGCTGCCCCGTCCCCCATCCAGCCGTACCGGACCATGCTCGACGCGGTGTACTTGTCGAGCAGCTGTGGCCGATCGCGTTCGTTGCCGTGGATCGCCCAGCTGTACAGCGACATCAGCGAATTCCCGACGCCCGGCGCCACCGGCCACCCCGACCACGAGCGGAATGCACCGGTCCACACCAGGGAGGGTTCGGCCTCGCACGCGTCGAGTGCCCGCGCGACCGTGTCGTACGGGTGGTACCTGTCGTGCGGGTCGCGGACGTCCAGGAATCGTCGGAAGCCGCCGCGGTCCCGATGCGAGCGCAGCCACGCGTCGCACAGGTACAGCCGGTTCAACGCGGGCTGAGGCCCGAGGTCGAGTGTGGTGCTCGACGCTTCGAGATCGCCGCGCCGGATGTGCCCGATCCCCGAGTCGATCTGCCGACCGTCGGCGTCCACCGCGTATACCCGTGCCGGGATCCGCAGTTCGGTCAGCCGAGCGTTCCACTTGTCCAGGTCGACCCGGGCATAGTCGTCCAGGACCGCTTCCGCGTACGGCTGGTGGTGACACCAGAGGACGCAGTCCTTCGGCACCGCCAGCTTCTCGTCACCCCGACTCATACCTGCATGGTGGCACCCGGCTACGACAATCCGCCGCCTCCGGCGAATCCCGCCGGGACGACTACCGACGGTGCACCGTGAGCACCGACGCGGGTCGCACGTCGACCGCGAAGTATCGCTCGGCGCTCTCGCACAGCATCGCTTGCGCCACCGGCGGGGCGACGATCAGGAAGTCTCCGCCCGTAGCCTCATCGAGCACAGCGTCGATCCGCGCGACGAACTCGCGGATCGTCTCTCCTCCGTGGGGGCGCGCATCCGGGTCGCCGAACCAGCGCGGCAGGTCGGCCGCGACCGACTCGGGCGACTGTCCGCGCCACCGTCCGACGTCGAGGGAGGCCAACGACGGGTCCGATTCTCTCGCCGCGCCGAGGATCTCGGCGGTCTGCATCACCGACTCCTCCGGCCCCACGCGGTAACCGGTGGCAGCGGGAAGCGCCAAGCCGGCGATGTCGAGGCGACCTCGACGGTCCAGTGCCTGGTGCTCGCCGCCGAACCGGACCGCACGGTTGGGGGCGGTCCGGCCCGCGACGACGACGGTGAGGCTCAGGCCGAGATCCGCTCGACCGATTCGGCAGCCGCCGCGACCGAGCGCGTGCGACGCATCATGACGCCGAGCAATCCGATGAAGACGATGGTCAGAACCGCCCACAGCAACACCTGGTTGGCGATCGCGTAGACGCGGAAGTCCGCGACAACCTGCCCGGGGAAACCAGGCGCGACGATCGTGTCGCCGTCCATGACCGGTCCCGGGACCTCTTTGAACTCGGGCAGCAACGCCGCGGTGATGGTCACGCCGATCAGGTAGACGACAGCGCCGACGATCCCGGCCCACCACGCGCCGATGCGCGCCGACAATGCGGTCGCGATCAGGACGCCGACGATGGCGAGTGCGATCGAGACGAGCGTGATCGTCAGGAAGGACCCCGAGCGCGACCCGATCGTGTCCTCTTCGCCCACCGCGGGCGGGTTCGGCGGGTACACGAAGAACGGGATGGCGATGACAGCGACGAAAGCGATTCCCGACAGTGCGGCGGCCACTGCGCGCGGATCGGTCGACGGACGGCGTCGCCCGAAATACGCCCACGCCACGGTGAACACGACGGCGAACAGTGCGCCGATCGCGAGTGCGAAGACCACGGTGCCGATACCGGCTCCGATGTTCTCCTGGACCGACCTGGTGAACAGTTCGTGCTCGTGGGCGTGCTCGCCGCTGAGCGTCTCTTCCGCGTGGGACCGGACTTCTTCGTAGTCGATCGCCTTGGCAACCTGCGGCTCGATGAAGATCCGGGCGAAGGTGTATGCGATGAGGCCGGCGATCAGACCTGAAAGTAGGCCTGCGCCGATGAATTTGCGTTCCATTTTCGGTTGTCTCCTCTGTCCGGTCTAGTGGCAGGGGAAGCCGAGGAAGTGCCGCGAGTCGTGGATGAACTCGTGGACGTGCGTGTCGTCACCGAAGATCGAGACCGCGCCCTGGTCGTAGCCGAGAAAGTAGTAGGCCAGCGCGGCCACCAGGACGGTCGCCGTCAACACCAGAGCGGTGGTAGCGGCCGAGACGTCAGGCACGGCGAGCGCGCGTGTCGCGTCCTTGGGTGAAACGGCGGAGACTGTCATGTCCAGTTCATCCTGTCCTCCGGATCGTGCGTCCGGCTCGTAGCGGCAGTACACCCGGCCGGTGACCTGGCTCGTCCCACTCGCAGGCGGGAACTCACAGTGGCGCGACCGCTTCGGATTCTCACCGAATTCCCCGCACCGGGATGTCAGAACCATACTCCTGCCCGCTGTCCGCGCTCACGCGGATCGTCCATTAGCGCGGATTGTCACAGGCATGCGTTTCAATGGTGGTGTGGCCCGAATCGACTCCGCCCTGGATCGGATGCAGCCAGCCACTCGGCGCTGGTTCACCGGAGCCTTCGCACGCCCGACGCCCGTGCAGTCGGGTGCTTGGGACTCGATCGCGAAGGGCGACGACACGTTGGTCATCGCGCCGACCGGTTCGGGTAAGACTCTCGCCGCGTTTCTGTGGGCCATCGACACCCTGACACGGGAGACCGGACCCGAGCGGTCGGGCGTCAGCGTCCTCTACATCTCGCCGCTGAAGGCGCTCGGCGTCGATGTGGAGCGCAACCTCGCCGCCCCGCTGACCGGGATCGCCCACGCCGCAGCCGAACTCGACGAGCCACCGCCGTCGGTCACCGTCGGCGTGCGGTCGGGCGACACTCCCGCCGCCGACCGCCGGGCCTTGCAGCGGTCGCCGCCGGACATCCTGATCACGACGCCCGAGTCCCTGTATCTGATGCTGACATCGTCGGCGCGATCGACGCTGACGAGTGTGCACACGGTGATCGTCGACGAGGTGCACGCCGTCGCGGCGACGAAACGCGGCACGCACCTCGCGCTGTCGCTCGAACGACTCGACGAGTTGCTGCCGCGCCGTGCACAACGTATCGGCCTGTCGGCGACGGTCCGTCCCGAGGAGCGCGTCGCCCGTTTCCTGTCGGGTTCGCAGCCGTGCACCGTCGTCAAACCGCGCGCGGCGAAGACCTTCGATCTCCGCGTCGAGGTTCCGGTCGACGATATGGCGAACCTTCCGACGCCGTCCGGCCCCGCCGGTTCTGACGACCTCGACGACGCCTTCTCGCCGACCGCTGGCTCGTTGTGGCCCTTCATCGAGGCGTCGATCGTCGACGAGATCGAGGCCAACCGGTCGACGATCGTGTTCGTGAACTCGCGTCGCCTCGCCGAACGGCTGACGGCCCGGCTCAACGAGATCGCCGCAGCCCGCGTCGGTGAACCGAGAGATCCGGCGAGGACCAATCCCGCTGTGCCGGGCGGGATGCCGTCGTATGTGTCCGGCTCCGGGACCAGTTCGGGCGCCGGCGCCAATGTTTCGGGCACCGGGAGCGGAGCGGTCTTGGCGCGTGCCCATCACGGGTCGGTGAGCAAAGACCAGCGCGCGGCGATCGAGGACGATCTCAAGTCGGGTCGGCTGCGGTGCGTCGTCGCGACGAGTTCGCTCGAATTGGGCATCGACATGGGTGCCGTCGACCTGGTGGTGCAGGTCCAGTCGCCTCCGTCGGTCGCGTCGGGACTGCAGCGCATCGGACGTGCGGGACATCAAGTCGGCGAGATCAGCCGCGGCGTCCTCTACCCGAAACACCGCACCGACCTCATTCATTCGACGGTGACCGTCGACCGGATGGGGCGCGGCGAGATCGAGGCGATCGCCGTACCCGCCAATCCGCTCGACATCCTGGCGCAGCAGACGATCGCCGCGACGGCGGCGCACGATGTGGACGTCGACGACTGGTATGCGACGGTCACCCGCGCGATGCCGTACACGGATCTGACTCGCGACGTCTACGACGGAGTCCTCGACCTGATCTCCGGCCGCTACCCGTCGGACGAGTTCGCCGAACTCCGCCCGCGCGTCGACTACGACCGCGCCGCCGGCGTACTGACCGCGCGACGCGGCACGCTGCGACTGGCCGTCACCTCCGGCGGGACCATCCCCGATCGAGGACTGTTCGGAGTGTTCTTAGCGGGCGCCGGCAGCGGAGCGAGCGGGCCCGACGCGGCGAGTGGAACCGGCGGCCAGCTTCGACGTGTCGGCGAACTCGACGAGGAGATGGTCTACGAGTCGCGGGTCGGCGACGTCTTCGCCTTGGGTGCGTCGAGCTGGCGTATCGAGGAGATCACACATGATCGCGTACTGGTGACGCCCGCGTTCGGCATGCCGGGTCGGCTGCCATTCTGGATCGGCGACTCACAGGGCAGGCCTGCCGAGCTCGGTGCGGCGATCGGTCGGTTCATCGGGTCGATCGCCGACGACGACAAGCTCGCGAAGCAGGCCGATCGACTGGGGCTTGGGCAGCGTGCCCGCGACAATCTGTCGTCGCTCCTGCACGAGCAGCGGGAGTCGACCGGCACCGTCCCGACCGACCGCGTGCTTGTGGTCGAACGGTTCCGAGACGAGCTCGGCGACTGGCGGCTCGTCCTGCACTCGCCGTACGGGCTTCGTGTCCACGCGCCGTGGGCGTCGGCGATCGCCGCGCAGTTGGCGGCACGTCTCGGAATCGACGGGGCGACGACGGCCGCCGATGACGGGATCATCGTCCGCCTCCCCGACACCGACGACTCTCCGCCGGGGGCCGAGGTCTTCGACGTCGACCCCGATCACGTCGAAGAACAGGTGACGCGAGCGTTGGCCGACACATCGATGTTCGCGTCACGGTTCCGCGAATGCGCCGCCCGCGCGTTGTTGCTGCCCAGACGGGACCCCGGCAAGCGGGCTCCGTTGTGGCAGCAGCGCCAACGCAGCGCGCAACTGCTGGCGGTAGCCGCCCAGTTCCCGGACTTTCCGATCATCCTCGAGACCGTCCGCGAATGCCTGGCCGACGTGTACGACCTGCCGGCACTCGTCGACCTGTTGACCCGCATCCGGTCGCGCAAGGTCCGGCTGGCCGAGGTCGAGACGGCGTCGCCGTCACCGTTCGCGGCGTCGATGCTGTTGGGCTATGTCGGCGCGTTCATCTACGACGACGATGCGCCGTTGGCCGAGCGTCGTGCCACTGCGCTCTCGCTCGACACTTCGCTGCTCGCGCAACTCCTCGGCCGCGTCGACCTGCGCGAGTTGCTCGACCCGGATGTGATCGCGACGGTCGTCGGCCGACTGCAGCGGCTGGTGCCCGAGCGGCGTGCGCGCGACACCGAGGACGTCGACGACCTGCTGAGATGGCTCGGACCGCTCACCGTCGCGGAGACAGCGGCACGCTGTCGTGACGACGTCGACGCGGCGGCCGCACTCGACGAGCTTGTGGCGTCGGGGCGCGCGATCGCGGTACGTCACCGCGGACGCGACGTCATCGCCGCGATCGGGGACGCAGCACGACTCCGCGACGGACTCGGTATCCCGCTCCCCCTCGGAGTCCCGACCGACTTCCTGAGCGCGGTCGCCGACCCGATCGGCGACCTGGTGCACCGCTTCGCGCGGACGCACGGGCCGTTCACCCTCACCGAGGCCGCCGACTCACTGGGAATGGCGCCCGCTGTGGTCACCGGCGCTCTCGACGGGTTGGCCGGCCGCCACATGGTGCTCGAAGGCGAGTTCGTGCCGCACCAGGATCAAGACGAGACCCAGTGGTGCCACAGCGAGGTCCTCGGACAGTTGCGGCGCGGATCGCTCGCGGCCGGTCGCGCAGAGGTCGAACCCGTGTCGACCGAAGCGTTCTCCCGCTTCCTTCTCGAGCGCCAGCACGTCGTCGACCGGTCCCGACTGACCGGGGTGTCCGGGGTCGCCGAGGTCGTCGAACAGCTTGCCGGACATCCGATCCCGGCGTCGGCCTGGGAGACACTCGTGCTGCCGACGCGGGTACGCGACTACCAGCCGTCGATGCTCGACGAACTCCTCTCCTCGGGCGAAGTCACCTGGTCCGGGCATGGTGCGATCGGCGGCTCGGACGGCTGGATCGCGCTACACCTGACCGATGCCGCCCCACTGACTCTCCGCGCCGCCGACAACGTCGAACTGTCGGCCGTCCACGAACGGCTCCTCACCGCGCTCGACGGCGGCCACGGGCTGCGGGCACAGGAACTGCGCGAAGCCGCGACGACCGACGATACGGCGATGCAGACCGCATTATGGGAGCTCGTGTGGTCCGGGCGGATCACGAACGACTCGTTCTCCGTGGTGCGCGCCGCCTTGAACCCGACGCGGTCCCGACCGTCGGCACCGTCGCATTCCTCGCGCGGGCGGGCTCCGCGCCTGCGCACGGCTCGGCTGTCTTCGCGTTATCTCGCCGGGGTCGACGGCGCCGCCGGCGTTCCGCCGCTGCTCGGCGGGCGGTGGTCCGCGCTGCGACGGCAGAGCATCGATGCCACCACGCAGGCCGCTGCGACGTGCGACATCCTGCTCGAACGGTTCGGCGTCGTCACCAAGGGCGCGGTGACCGTCAGCGAGATCGACGGCGGCTTCTCCCGGATCTACAAGGCGCTCACCGTCTTCGAAGACAGCGGGCAGGTGCGGCGCGGCTACTACATCGACGGCTTGGGCGGCGCGCAGTTCGCCGCCGGACACACCGTCGACCGTCTGCGCGACGAGGTCGACGTGCCGCGCGAGCGCCGAACCGAAGCGGTCCTGTTGGCGTCGACCGACCCGGCGAATCCGTACGGCGCAGCGTTCGCCTGGCCGTCTCAAACAGAGACTTCTGGGCACCGCCCGGGCCGTAAGGCCGGCGCGGTCGTCGTCCTGGTCTCGGGCGCCCTCGCGGTGTTCATCGAACGCGGCGGCAAGACGGTGCTGACATTCACCGACGACGTCGACGTTCTCGCGGTGGCTGCTGCCGAGGTGGTCGCAGCCGTTCGTGGCGGACGTGTGCCGCGCATCCACGTCGACCAGGTGAACGGCCGGCCGGTCCTCGCGACGGATTTCGGTCGTGCATTGAGCACCGCCGGGTTCTCCTCGACCCCGCGCGGGCTGCGAATGAACTACGACCCGAGGATGGGCTGAGGCGTGCCCGAAGGCGACACCGTCTTCGCCGCCGCGCACCGGCTCCGCGTCGGCCTGGCCGGAAAGACCTTGACACGCAGCGACTTCCGGGTGCCCCGCTATGCGACCACTGATCTGTCCGGGTGGGTGGTCACCGGTGTCCGCTCGGTGGGGAAGCACCTGTTCATCGACGTGTCCGCACGCGAGCGCACCGCGTCGATCCACTCACACCTGAAGATGGAGGGCCGCTGGCAGGTAGGCCCGCTCGGCACGCGGTGGCGCAGACCCAGGCACACCGCGCGGGTCGTACTGCGTACTGACGACATCGAAGCGGTCGGGTTCGATCTCGGGTTGGTCGAAGTCCTCACCGACCCGGCGACCGCTGTCGCGCACCTCGGGCCCGATCTGCTCGGCGACGACTGGGACGCCGCCACGGCCGTCGCGCACCTGGCCCGGTCGCCCGAGACTCCGATCGGCGTCGCCCTTCTCGACCAGCGGCTTCTCGCGGGCGTCGGCAACGTGTACCGCAGCGAGATCTGCTTTCTGCACCGTGTCCGTCCTACGACGCGGACAGGCGACGTCGATCTGCCTACGATCGTCGAGACGGCGCATCGTCTGTTGTGGGACAACCGACTTCGTCCGACCCGGTCGACCACCGGCGTCACCGCGCGGGGCCGCGAACTGTGGGTGTACGGGCGGGATCGACGCCCGTGCCGCAGGTGCGGCACCACCGTGGTCCGGGACGTGCTCGACGGATTCGACGGGCGGGGCGAGCGGAGCGTGTACTTCTGTCCCCGATGCCAGCAGGTAAGTCCCTAGCCACAGGCATTGTGGCGGGGAAGGATCGGGCGTATGACCGCGCATAACGACTCAGTGGCCGAGATGTCCGAGGCTCAGGCCTGGGAACTGCTGAGCGGCACCGTGTTCGGTCGCCTCGCGGTGAGCGTCGACGATCAACCGAAGAGTCTGACCGCGTCGTCAGCTGATCAGTCCGGGACCGGAACCGGTTCCAGGATCTCCTCGCGTGCCTCGGGAGCCGCGGCGCGCAGAGCGTCGGCGGACGCATCGTCGGGCTGACGCTGCGATTCGATCTCGGCGTTGACGCGGGCGGTGTAGGTGGCCACCTCCTGCTCGGTCTGCGCCTGGTCCCATCCGAGGACCGGGGCCATCAGCTCGGCGACTTCGTCGGCGCAATCGACGCCGCGATGGCTGTACTCGATCGCGATCCGGGTACGTCGAGCCAGGACGTCCTCCAGGTGAAGCGCGCCTTCGACGGCGACCGCGTAAACGATCTCGGCGCGCAGGTACTGCGGTGCAGCAGCCAGCGGGCGCAGCAGTGACTCGTCCTCGTCGGCGTAGTGCAGGACGTCGTCGAACGTCGAGCCGTACCGGTTGAGCAGCCGGCGGATCCGGTACGGATGCAGGCCGAACCGCTGCCCGAGATGCTCGCACTGGTTCACCAGGGCGAAGTAGCCGTCGGCCCCGATGAGCGGCACCCTCTCGGTGATCGACGATGCGACCCGCGAGGGCAGGTAGTCCACGCACGCGTCGACGGCGTCGGCGCCCATCACCCGGTACGTCGTGTACTTGCCGCCCGCGATCGAGACGAGTCCCGGAGCGACGACGGCGACGGCGTGCTCACGCGACAGCGTCGACGTACCTTCGTCCTCCCCTGCGAGCAGCGGACGGAGTCCGGCGTAGACGCCTTCGATGTCGTCGTGGGTCAGTTCGGTGACGAGTTCGGTGTTGACCCGGTCGAGGATGAAGTCGATGTCCTTGCGGGTCGCCGCCGGATGCGCGAGGTCCAGATTCCAGTCGGTGTCGGTGGTGCCGATTATCCAGTGCGTCTCCCACGGGATGACGAACAGCACCGACTCCGCGGTACGCAGGATGATCGCGCTCTCGCTGACGATCCGGTCGCGCGGCACCACGATGTGCACGCCCTTGGATGCGCGGACTTTGAAGTGCCCACGCTGCTTCGAGAGCGCCTGGACCTCGTCGGTCCACACGCCGCCCGCGTTGATCACGCAGTGCGCGGCGATCTCGGTCCGCTCGCCGGTCTCGCTGTCGCGAACCGTGACTCCCTTGATGCGGTCCGCCTCGGTGAGGAAGCCGACGGCCTGGGTCGAGGTGCGGATCACGGCGCCGTAGTTCGACGCGGTACGCGCCAGCGTCAGGCTGTGTCGGGCGTCGTCGACGACGGTGTCGTAGTAGCGGATACCGCCGATCAGCGCCCTGCGCTTGAGCCCGGGCGCTACGCGCAGTGCGCCGGAGCGGGAGACGTGACGCTGGCCGGGAACGGATTTGGCCCCGCCCATCCGGTCGTAGAGGAACAGACCGGCGGCGACGTACGGACGCTCCCAGATCCGTCGCGTCAACGGGTAGAGGAACGGCAGCGGCTTCACCAGGTGCGGCGCGAGGAGCCGCAGGGACAGTTCGCGTTCGCGGAGCGCTTCCCGGACCAGGCCGAACTCGAGCTGTTCGAGGTAACGGAGTCCGCCGTGGAACATCTTGGACGAACGACTCGACGTCCCCGACGCGATATCGCGGGCCTCGACGAGTGCGACGCGCAAGCCGCGGGTCGCCGCGTCGAGCGCCGCTCCGACGCCCACCACGCCGCCGCCGATGACGACGATGTCGAATTGCTCGCTGCCGAGCCGCCGCCACGCCTCGTCCCGGTATGCGGGGGTGAGGTCGGCGGGGCGGTCCGGATTGAACTCGGTCTCCATGCGCGCGAGCCTACTACGACGCAGGTGGGGCCTCGCAGGCGCGATGTGACATGACACACTGTGGCCGTGAGTTCACGCGGAAAGTACGTCGTCGCAATCGATCAGGGCACCACGTCCACGCGAGCAATGGTGTTCGACAGATCGGGTCGAGTGGTCGCGTCCGAGCAGCTGGAGCATGAGCAGATCTTCCCGCAGGCGGGCTGGGTCGAACACGACCCGATCGAGATCTGGCGGAACACCCGACGCGTCGCGGCAGCGGCCATGGCCGCTGTCGAACTGCTACCCGGCGACATCGTCGCGTGCGGCATCACCAATCAGCGCGAGACGACGGTCGTCTGGGATCGGGCCACCGGTGAACCGGTCCACAATGCCATCGTCTGGCAGGACACGCGGACCGACGCCCTGTGCAGAGAACTCGGCGGCGACGAGGGTGTCGACCGGTACCGCGGCCGCACCGGCCTGCCCCTCGCCGCCTACTTCGCGGGCCCGAAGGTTCGGTGGATCCTCGACAACGTCGACGGCGCTCGGGAGCGGGCCGAACGAGGCGAACTCGCGTTCGGCACGATGGACTGCTGGTTGGCGTGGCATATGACGGGCGGCGTCGACGGCGGTCTGCACATCACCGACGTCACGAACGCGTCGCGCACCATGTTGATGGACCTGAAGACGTTGCAGTGGGACGAGCAGATCTGCGACCAGATGGGCGTCCCGATGTCGATGCTCCCGGAGATCCGAAGCAGTTCCGAGGTCATCGCACCGCTGCGCTCGGCAGGCGCGCTCCCCGGCGTGCCGTTGGCCGGCATCCTCGGCGACCAGCAGGCTGCGATGTTCGGCCAGGCGTGCCTGGACCCGGGCGAGGCGAAGAACACCTACGGAACCGGCAACTTTCTGCTGCTCAACACCGGTACCGAAGCCGTCTACTCCGAGCACGGACTGTTGACGACGGTCTGCTACCAGATCGGCGACGACGACGCCCGCTATGCGCTCGAGGGGTCGATCGCGGTGACCGGCTCCCTCGTGCAGTGGTTGCGTGACAACCTCGGGCTCATCTCGAACGCCGCGCAGGTCGAGGAGTTGGCGCGGGGCGCCGACGACAACGGCGGTGTCTACATCGTTCCCGCGTTCTCCGGCCTGTTCGCGCCCCGATGGCGACCGGACGCACGCGGCGTCATCGTCGGCCTCACCCGTTTCGCGAACCGAAACCACATCGCCCGCGCTGTCCTGGAGGCCAGCGCCTATCAGACGCGTGAGGTGATCGAGGCGATGCAGGCCGACTCCGGCGTCACGCTGAACACGTTGAAGGTCGACGGCGGGATGGTCGTCAACGACCTGCTGATGCAGTTCCAGTCGGATATTCTCGACGTTCCCGTCGTGCGGCCCGTCGTCAACGAGACCACCGCGCTCGGCGCAGCCTATGCGGCCGGGCTCGCCGTCGGCTTCTGGGAGTCCACCGACGACATCCGCGCCAACTGGTCCGAAGGCGGCCGCTGGCGGCCGACGATGCCCGACGAACAACGTGACCAACTGTTCACCGGTTGGAACCAGGCCGTGGAGCACAGCTTCGGGTTGGCGTGAGGCGTCCCTATTCGCACCCTAATTCATACCCCTTGACATACAACCGATTAGTTGTATGTTTAATTCATGGCCGAGATCGACGAGGACAGAGCTGACGCCCTGTTCCACGCACTCGCCGACCGGACTCGACGCGACATACTGCGCCGCGTTCTGGCGGGCGAGCATTCGGTCAGCGCGTTGGCGGAGAAGTACGACATGAGCTTCGCCGCGGTACAGAAGCACGTCGCGGTCCTCGAGAAGTCGGGACTGCTGACCAAACGACGGGACGGGCGCCAACAGTTGGCGACCGGCGACGTGGCGGCTGTGCGTTCGGTGTCATCGATGCTGAGCGAGATCGAACAGATCTGGCGTGGCCGGGTCTCCCGAATCGACGATCTCCTCGCCGCCGACGACACTGAGAAACCCTGAACCTCAACGTATTTCACGAACTCTGGAGCACACTATGCCTGTCATCGACGCCACCCCCGACCTCGACAACCTAACTCTGACCATC